>DAITMY010000159.1:0-5916 GCA_036834925.1 Asticcacaulis sp. | reverse complement strand
ATCTAGAGCAGTTCGACTTCTCTAAGGCCGACATCGTTCTGATGAGCGCCGGCGGGGATGTGTCACGCGCCTGGGCGGAAAAGATCGGCGAACAAGGTCCGATCGTGATCGACAACTCGTCGGCCTGGCGCATGGACCCTGAGGTGCCGCTGATCGTACCGGAAGTGAACCCCGAGGCGATCTGGGACGCCAAGCAAAAGAACATTATCGCGAACCCCAACTGCTCGACGATCCAGCTGGTGGTGGCCCTCAAGCCGCTGCATGACGCGGCCCGGATCAAGCGCGTGGTGGTCTCGACCTATCAGTCCGTTGCTGGTGCCGGCAAAGAGGGCATGGACGAGCTGTGGGACCAGACAAAGGGCGTGTTCGTCCTCGGGGCCTCAGAGCCGAAAAAGTTCACCAAGCAGATCGCCTTCAACCTCATTCCGCACATCGATACCTTCATGGACGATGGCTACACCAAGGAAGAGTGGAAGATGGCGGTTGAGACCAAGAAAATCCTCGACCCCGAAATCGCCCTCACCGCCACCTGCGTACGTGTACCGGTGTTTGTCGGCCACTCCGAAGCGGTCAATATCGAGTTTGAAACCCCGCTCGACGAAGTGGTCGCCCGCGAAATTCTGCGTGAAGCGCCGGGCATCGCCGTGATCGATAAGCGTGAACCCGGCGGCTATATCACTCCGGTGGAATGCGTCGGCGAGTTCGAAACCTATGTCAGCCGCATCCGCAATGATCCGACTGTGCCCAACGGTCTGGCCATGTGGATCGTTTCAGACAATCTGCGCAAGGGGGCAGCCCTCAACGCGGTCCAGATTGCCCAACTCCTCGACGAACGCGGTGTGATCACGCCGCGCGACTAAGCAGTTTGCGGATTTGAAACATCCGGGCGGACAAAGTGATCCCTCCGGGCTTTGACCCTTCGGACCCCGGGCGTTATTGGCGTCTGGGGTCTCGTCTTTTGCGCACCCCAAACGGGATTGCCCATGACCTCTTCCCCAAATGCCGCGAACCCGGCGCACACGGCACTCCTTGCGGGCCTTGTCTGTTATCTGACTTGGGGCTTGGCCCCCTTGGTTTATCAGCCTATGGGCCGGGCCGGGGCGGGGGCACTCGAAATCATGGGTCACCGGGCCATCTGGTCGGTGCTTTTATGCGGGCTGATCGTCATGGCCAGCCGTCAGATCCCAGAGCTGATGCGGGTCCTTCGCAATCCCCGCCTGATGGGGCTTCTGTTCATCAGCACGCTCCTGATCGCCTTCAACTGGGCGGTATTCGTCTGGGCGGTGAACAACAAACACACCCTAGAGACCAGCCTTGGCTACTATCTCAATCCTCTGCTGAATATGGCCGCTGGCGCGATCCTGTTTCAGGAACGGCTGGATCGGTTCGGCAAGGCGGCCATTGCCTTAGCCCTTGTTGGGGTGGGATTTCAGGCCCTGGCGCTTGGTCAGATCCCGATTATTTCCTTAGCCTTGGCCTTAAGCTTCGGGGCTTATGGCGTGATGCGTAAACGCATGGACGTAACCGCCCAGACCGGACTTCTGATCGAATGCCTCTATATGACCCTGCCCGGCCTCGGCCTCGTCTGGTGGCTGGAAAGCCAGGGTCAGGGGCACTTCTTTGACAGCCCTCAGACCGCCTTCTGGCTGTTAATGGCCGGCCCCATGACCGTCGTCCCGCTCGTGCTGTTCAGCTGGGCCGCCCGGCGCATGCCCTTATCGACCATGGGCTTTTTGCAATTCCTTGCCCCAACCATCAGCTTCATGATCGGCGTGGCCCAAGGTGAAGACTTTACCTTGCTGCGCGGAGTCTCTTTTGCCTTTATCTGGGGCGGAGCGGCCGTGTTTGCCGCCGGGGCCTTCATCCGGGTCCGGCGGCTTCAGCGGGATCAGAGCGCGCTGTAAAGCGCTGCAATTAGCCGCAACGGACGCGGATCGCGCAACAGGTGGATCGACTGGCGGGTCATGACATAGCCTGCCGACAGCGCCTTGTCCGGATCCGCCAGCGCACAGGATCCGCCCCAGCCGCTGTGGCCCACCGCGCGCGGATGCGGGCCATAGGCCTCAAGCCCGGTATTGCGCAGGAACCCAGCCCCCCAGGACAGCCGATAGGGCAACACCTTGTCCTGCCCCACCACCCGCTCACGCGTGGCCTGGGCAATCGTCGACAGGCTCAGGATCCGCGTCTCGCCGCACCAGCCGCCGGTGGCGACAATGCCCATCAGCTGGGCCAAGGCCAGAGCTGTGCCGTGCCCATTGGCCGACGGGATCTCCATCCGCCGCCAGTCCGCTGAGCCGCGCCCGGCCGGGGCCGATCCCTTGTCAAGGAAGGCCGCCCGCTTGATCGGGTCGATCGTCCCCAGATCCACCGCCGCCGTCGGCTTTTGCATTTCTGCCACCCGGTGATCTTCACTTTCCGGGGTGCCAATAAAAAAGTCGATCCCGAGTGGCCCACACAGATCGTCGCGCAAAGCGGCGCCCACGGTGCGGCCATCCACCCGACGGAAGACCTCGCCAATCAGATAGCCGCCGCTGACCGGATGATAGCCCGAGCCGGTCCCCGGTTCCCACATCGGGGCCTGAGCCGCGAGGGTGTCGCACACCGCCTTGGGATCAAACCAGATTTCCGGTGACTGGGGCGGCACAAAACCGGGCAAGCCCGCTTGGTGCGACAGTAGCTGGCCGATGGTGATGTCGGCCTTTCCGGCCACGGCAAACTCGGGCCAGATCGACGCCACGGTCTGTTCGTAATCCAGCTTTCCCTGATCGACCAACCGCGCGATCATCAGGGCCGTTACGGCCTTGGTGGTGGAATAGACGGGCGCAATATGGCGGTCGGTAAAGGGCTGGGTGCGCGCACGGTCAGCATGACCGCCCCACAGATCCACTACCACTTCGCCGCCGATGCGCACGGTAAAGCGCGCGCCCAGCTCCTCGCCAGTGGCCAGAGCCTCGGCAAAGACCGTGCGGACAGCGTCAAAGCGCGGCTGAACAAAGCCCTCGACAACATGGCTCATGATCAAAATCCCTTTGGATGGACGAACGCGTCAGAGCGTGTCTGTAGCAAGTCTTGCCGCCGGACGCGACAGCCGCGGGCCCATAGCCACCAGAGAAAGTACGGGCGATCCCCAAGCCTCGGAACAGGACACGGTTTCGGCCACAACACGCGTGGCTTGTTCGGCGGCCGCGAGCGCGCCATCGCCCCGGATGAGCGCCACACCTAGCGCCGCACTGAAGAGATCCCCGGCCCCCGACCATTGCCGAGGCGAGGCGGCATGGCGGAACCGGCGACATCCGTCGGACGTCACGGCCAGCACGCCGGTTTCCTGGGCGGTCTCACCCGGCACAGAGGTGACCATCACCTGCGCCCCGGTCCGCTGCGACAGAGCACGCGCCGTCTCAAGCAGGGCCTCGGGGCCATCCATCAGGTGGGCAACCGATTGCCCTTCCAGATAAGCCAACTCAAACAGATTGGGCGTCAAGATATCCGCTAACGGCACCAACTCAGAAGCCAGCGCCTCGGCCACAGCCGGTTTGACATAAAGGCCCTTGTGGGTATCCCCCAGCACCGGATCCACCACGATCCGCCGACGCCTCGTCAACCCTTCGGCAGGGGTCTCACGCAGGGTCCGGATCAGAGCCGCTGCCGCCCGCACTTGATCGGGGTCGCTGAAATAGCCCGTCAGCACCAGATCCGTCAGCGGCCACAGCCCTTGGGCCGCGATCCCGTCCAGCACCGATTGAAACAGATCCGGCGACAGGGACTGTCCACCCGGGGCCCCATGGCCGGGATGACGACCAAACAGCACGGTCGGCGCCAGCAAGGGATCAACCCCGGCCTCGGCCAGAACCAAGGATTGGGCAAAGCCGCCGACCCGGTCCGCGGCCACATAACTTGAGAGGATCAAAGCAAGAGGCATGGGCCACCCTAGCCAAGGGCGCGGTCAGATACCAGTGCGCCTCCCGTCCGAAATGTCGCATAACAAGAGGCAATTCGATGACAGGGATGGATGGACCATCATCCACATATAGTATATATAATAAATATGTATTTTTAGCCCAACCCCGAGGGGATCATGTCACAAACAGCCAAACTGTTCATGACCGGTCAAAGTCAGGCCGTCCGCCTACCTAAAGCCTTTCGGTTTGACGGAACAGAGGTGGAAATCCGCCGGGACACCCTGACGGGGGACGTCATCCTCAGAGCCCGCCAAACCGATTGGGACAGCTTCTTTGCCCTGGCGGCCCAAACCCCTGTCCCGGCCGATTTTCTGTCGCTGCAAGAGCGCCATCAGGAACCCGCAAAAGACCCTTTCGAAGGTCTGGGCTTGTGACCCTTTACCTGCTCGATACCAATATCGCCGCCCATCTGATGCGCGGGGACGGGGCAGCACTTGCGCAACGGCTGACGCGAATCGCAGCGGACAACGCGATTGGCTTTTCGGTCATCAGCCAGGCCGAGCTCTATTATGGCTGGGAAAAGCGTGGTCGCCCCGAGGCCCTTGGCCGGTTAATTGGGGCGTTTCTGGCCCGCGTCGAGATCCTGCCCTGGACCGAAGCTGCCGCTCAGGCCTATGGCGCGTTGCGAGCCGACAGTGAGAAAGCCGGGGTTTCCTTGTCCGCACCGGATATGCTGATCGCGGCACAAGCCAAGGCCACCGGCGCTGTCCTTGTCAGCCGTGACAAAGCGTTTTCGCACCTCAGTGCCTATCTGAAGATTGAAGACTGGACCGCCTGAACCCACAAAAAACCCGGGCCAACGACCCGGGGCTTTCAAGATCAGGCTGAAGCGGGCGAGCGGGGAAATCCGGCGGGCGATACGGTGGAGGGCTGGACGGTCATGACGATCCGCCTCGATTATAGCGCCCCTTAGAAGTTAACCAATCAAACACTGTCATCATTTTAATCCAAAAATAAGCGCAACCAATTTGTAGGTTTTGACAAAACTGTAATGTTTAAGAATGGTAATTTACAAGCAAATTTTGAAAGCAGTATTCATCCTAATTCCATCTTCAACAGCACACTCTAGAAATGCCGATAATTTTTGCACACGTTTAAATATTTTCTTCTTGTTAGACCACTGCGCATCGCTGTAAAACCAGATAGTTTTTACAGGACTAAAATTAACAATAGTATGTAACAAGCATTCCCAATCTCTTATCTGATCTCTCTTAAAATAAAAAATTGACCAATTTTCCTCAATTACAATATCATAAGCCCACCTCTTGTATTCAAGCATTCTATTTTCATCATAAAAATGTATCAATGTTCCGCCCATTTGAGACATATGATCTTGCCACAAAGATGGTTCACGATCAGATTCTGGCGGAAAACTCGAGGAATACGCAATCCCATTACTCAAACCACTCAAAACAAAATTTTCAGAACAAACTGATAAGACTTCAATAGACATAGTAGGCATTTAAATATTCGGCCCCGCTAAAAATTTCCGCTCATCATAAGCATCCAATACTTTAACCAGCCTGAAAGGTTACATACGTGCACCTTTGGGGTGATGAGATTGGGGTGAGTGGAGTGATATCAGACTAGTGCACCGTCACCATAACTCTAAGCCACGCGTTGTTTTAAAATTTTGGCACAATACAAACATCTTCATAATTGCGATCATCCCTCAAACTCACGCCTTTAGATATATACCGCCAATGAAAAGATATACAGATTTTAGCATTTTTCATGCTTTGATTAGGGTACCGCTCGGTCAAATTAACAATAAATGTTTCAACAGAATTGGGCCGGAATGTATAACAGTCGCTTGGCGGATTACCACGAATTGCTTTTGGATTCCAAATCAGAGCCTTTCCATTTTTTGTTGAATAGGGATTTATTAAGGGGTAGATACTATTCTCAATACAAACAGGATGTGGAGTGTAGTTGCGAGCCCTCACCTTTAGTATAT
>DAITMY010000158.1:0-5937 GCA_036834925.1 Asticcacaulis sp. | reverse complement strand
CATCTGGAGAGCCCCCATGACCGCAGATCTGCCCCCCACAAAACTGATGGACGGCGTCACGGGCGTGCTGGTGCTGGCCGATGGCACCATCTTCCAAGGGATCGGCTGTGGCGCCACGGGCGAGGCGCTGGGCGAAGTGTGCTTCAACACCGCCATGACCGGCTATCAGGAAATCCTGACCGACCCGTCCTATATGAGCCAGATCCTGGCCTTTACCTTCCCCCACGTCGGCAATGTCGGCGTCAATGCCGAAGATACCGAACAGGTCGGCGATGATCCCAAGCGCGGGGCGCTGGGGGCCATCTTCCGGGATGTACCGACCCCGCCGGCCAACTGGCGCGCCGATCAGAGCTTTGACGCCTGGATGGCCGGACGCGGCATTGTCGGCCTCGCTGGGATCGACACCCGCGCCCTCACCCGCCGCATCCGCGAACACGGCATGCCCCACGCGGTGATCGCCCACAGCCCGTCGGGTCAGTTTGACCTGCCCGCGCTCGTGGAAAAGGCCCGCGCCTGGAACGGGCTGGTCGGCCTTGATCTGGCCAAGGACGCCACCGCCCCCGCCCCCTATGGCTCGGATGAGACCCGCTGGAGCTGGCCCGAGGGGTACGGCACCCGCACCGAGGCCGCCTTCAAGGTGGTGGTGATCGACTATGGCGTAAAGCGCAACATCCTGCGGGCGCTGAACAGCATCGGCGCTGAACTCGACATCGTCCCGGCGGACACCAAGGCCGAAGACATTCTGGCGCGTAATCCAGACGGCATCATGCTGTCGAACGGCCCGGGCGATCCGGCCGCCACCGGCACCTATGCCGTGCCGGAAATCCAGAAACTGGTCGCCTCGGGCAAGCCGGTGTTCGGCATCTGCCTCGGCCACCAGATGCTGGCCCTCGCGCTTGGGGCCAAGACCGTCAAGATGGACCAGGGCCACCACGGGGCCAACCACCCGGTCAAGGACCTGACCACCGGCAAGGTCGAGATCGTCTCGATGAACCATGGCTTTGCCGTGGACCGCGACAGCCTGCCCGAGGGGGTGATCGAAACCCACGTGTCCTTGTTTGACGGCACCAACTGCGGCATTGCCCTCAAGGACCAGCCGGTGTTCAGCGTCCAGCAACACCCCGAAGCCTCGCCCGGCCCAGTCGACAGCCTCTATCTGTTCGACCGCTTTGCCGACTACATGCGCGCAACCAAGGCGGCGTAAGGGCGCTTCCGTCTTCATCCTGACACAGCGGCAGGCTAAGCTGGGACATGGCCATGACCTCCCAACCAAAACTGTCTCCGCGTCGTCCTCAGCCCTTGCGGGCCAAGGCCGTTCAGGCCCTGTCCGTGCGCCTGTCGAAATGGCGGGCGCTGGGGGCGGGCTTGAGTCTGGCCGGGGTGCTGTCGGCCTGTGCGACCCCGACGGCGACCCGCGATCTGGTCACCGGCGCGGATCAGGCCTTGGCCCAGCCCGAGGGCTTTACCGGCGTACGCTATGCCTCGGATGATCTCGTGGCCGCCGAAGCCTTTCGCCGCGATCTGGTCACGGGCCTCAAGGCCGGGGATGACCGACACCTGCATGTGCTGGTGCTGTCTGGCGGCGGCGCGCACGGGGCCTTTGGGGCCGGAGCCCTGACCGGCTGGAGCAGCACAGGCAAGCGGCCGCAATTCGATGTGGTCACCGGCATTTCGACCGGGGCGCTGATCGCCACCTTTGCCTTTCTCGGGGCCGACTATGACCCGATCCTGGCTGAGGCCTATACCAACGGCAAGGCGCGGGCGCTGATGACCGCGCCAAACCTCTGGCCCAGCCTGTTTCCGGGCCAGACCCGCCATCACCCGCTGAAAACCCTGATCGCGCCCTATATCACCGAGGCCTTGCTCGACCGCATGGCCGAAGAGCACAAAAAGGGTCGCCGCCTGCTGATCGGCACCACCAATCTCGACAGTCAGCAGTCGATTATCTGGGACATGGGGGCGATTGCCCGCCAGACCAGCGGCGACCGGCGTGCCCTGTTCATCGATGTCCTGGCCGCCAGCGCCAGCGTGCCCGGTGTGTTCGCTCCGGTAATGATTGCGGCCCGCCACGGCGACCTTCGCTTCCGCGAGATGCACGTAGACGGCGGGGCGACGGCGGCGTTCTTCCTGCTGCCGGAAAGCCTGCTTCAGGCGCCGCTGCCGGCAGGGGTGCAGCACCGCACCACGGTCTGGGTGCTGATCAACGGCCAGGCCGGGCCAAGCTATGCCCGCACCCCGCTGCACCCCATGGGGGTGGCGACGCGAACGCTGGAAACCGCGATCAAGGCCGCCAACCGGACCACCCTGACGCTGATGACCAGCGTGGCCGAGCGCAACCGCATCGGCTTGCGCTATGCCGCGATCCCCGGCGATGCCCGGGTGGGCGACATGCTGGATTTCAGCCCGGCGGGCATGAGCGCCACCTTTGACCTCGGCCAGAGCCTCGCCCGCGACGGCCTTCTGTGGTCGGAACAGGTCCGCGACCGCTGATTCAGCCCAGCCCTGAGTTATATCAAATCACTTGAGCGAGGCCCCGCCCTCACCCTTACCGATATGCGCGGCATTCGTGCGCATAGGCATATATTCACGCGAAGTTGTTGCAAATGATTGCAAATACCTGAAAATTCGTTGCGCTTTAGCCACAGGTTACAGCTCTGTAAGCTTGGCGTCACCTTTGCGGCCAAAAAACAAAGGTTTTGTGACTGACGCAGTGTCCGAGCTGATGCAGACTAGACATCTCATTTCTGTCTGGCTGTCAGAACAAGGATAACCTATGTCGTCGAAATCCGTTTC
Organism: Asticcacaulis sp.; assembly: GCA_036834925.1. GTDB lineage: Bacteria > Pseudomonadota > Alphaproteobacteria > Caulobacterales > Caulobacteraceae > Asticcacaulis. The sequence continues at coordinate 3,144 of DAITMY010000158.1, read as the reverse complement.
CCGGACCTGTCTCCTGCTTGGAAGTGCCGCCGCCTGTGCCTTGGCGTCGGCCCCGGCCTATGCTCAACAGGCTCCGGCCTCTGAACCCGTGACCGAGGTGATTGTCACCGGCTCGCGCATCAACCGCGTGCTGGAAAATTCTCCCCAGCCGATCCAGGTGGTAACCGCCGAGTCGCTGAAGTCGCAAGGTATCACGCAAGTTGCGGACATCCTCGACCGCCTTCCGGCGCTGATCGCCTCGGATAGCACGGCCCAGGCCAATGGTGGCGCCGCCACCCTGAACCTGCGCGGCATGGGCAACAACCGCACGCTGGTGCTGGTCAATGGTCGCCGTCACGTGGCCGGTGTGCCCGGTTCGGCCGCCGTGGATATTTCAACCATTCCGTCGGCCCTGATCGAGCGCGTGGACGTGCTGACCGGCGGGGCCTCGGCCGTTTATGGTGCCGACGCCGTGACCGGGGTCGTCAACTTCATCACCAAGAAGCGCTTCAAGGGCTTTGAGGTCGAGGGCTCCTACAATATCTCGACTGAGGGCGATGCCCCGGAGCTGTTCCTGTCGGGCGTCTATGGCCGCGACTTTGCGGACGGCAAGGGCAATGTGATTTTTGCTCTTCAGGCCTCGCGCTCGGAAGGCATCAACTACGGCGACCGTGATTTCAGCAAAGGTAACGGCACCGCCAATGACTATGCCAACCCGGCCTTGTATTTCCAGGCCGGCGACCCCATTCCGGCTGGCCGCACAGCTTCCCAAGTCTTGGGCCGCACGATCCTGCTGAGCGGCTCACCCCGCTTCGCCAATACCGATGCCGGGCTGATTTCTCGTGCTCAATCCGCATCACCACGCGTGTTCCGCAGCAATCCGCGCTTCTCGATCTCTTCGACCTCCAGTCTGATCGGCATCACCTATCAGGACGTTTATCCGTCTGGACCGGGTGGCTATGCCACAGAGTTTGACCTCGATGGCAACGGCGCTTCGGACTGTAGGGAAAGTGCCAATGGTCGAAACGGCTATGGCTGCTGGATCGTTGACCCGGTCACCGGCCAAGTCCGTTCTTTCCGTGACGGTCTGTTCGCCGGTGGCTCGAACCAGTTCGGCGGCGATGGGGCCGCCGAAACCTTTGACAATCAAAGCATCACGCCGGATAACACGGCCATCAATGCCAATCTGATGCTGAACTACGAGCTGAATGACCGCACGCGTCTGTTCGCGGAGCTGAAGATCGCCCAAAATACCGGCGCGACCTATAACCCCTACAACACCTTCGACGACTCGATCCAGATCTCGCTCGACAACCCGTTCATCCCGCAAGCCCTTCGGACCGCTATTGCAACCGAAGCCGCAGCACGCGGTCGTAACGTCGCAGATTACGGTCTGGCCGTCGGCCGCGACCACATCGACCTCTATAATCCCAAGAGCGAGTCGACCCGCCGGACCTATCGCGCCGTCTTTGGCATCGAGGGCGAGTTCAGCAATGACTGGGCTTACGAGCTGACCTTCAACTATGGGCGTACTGAGAACGACTTCAAAACCACCCGCCGCATGGAAGACCGCTTCTTTGCCGCCGTGGACGCCGTGATCGATCCGGCCACCGGCCAGCCGACCTGCCGCGTCAACCTCAATCCGGCCACCAAGCCGGTCACCTCGGGCCTTTACGATAATTCGTTCTCGCCGTTCGACATCAAGACCTTTGATCCGGCCAAGAAAGAATGCCGGCCGATCAATCTGTTCGGTCTCGGCAAGTCGTCCGCCGAATCGCTAGCCTTTATCGGCCACAACGCCACTGACAGCTCAAAGATCACCCAGACGGTGATTGGCGGCTCGATAACGGGTGACTCGGAACAGTGGTTCTCGCTGCCGGGCGGTCCCCTCGCCTTTGCCGTCGGTATCGAATACCGCAAGGAAACCAGCGACTTTACGCCGGATGCGTTCACCCAAGCGGGCTATGGCTTCCAATTCACCAAGACCGGCCGCACCAAAGGCGAGTACGACTCGACCGAAGCCTTCTTGGAGACCAGCCTGCCGCTGCTCAAGGACTTGCCGTTCGCGGATGATGTGACCCTGTCGCTGGCCTATCGTGCCGGGGAATATTCCACCATCGGCAATATCTCGACCTGGAAGGCGGACCTGATGTGGGCGGTCAATGACAGCCTGAAGATCCGGGGCGGCAAGGCCAAGACCGTCCGGGCCCCGAACATTTCCGAACTGTTCAGCCCGCTCAGCTCGGCCACCTTCCGCCCGGTCGATCCGTGTGATGCCGCCAACATCGGTCGCGGCACCAGCCCGGCTCAGCGGACCGCCAACTGCCGCGCCGCTGGCATTCCGGTGGGTTGGACGGACCCGCTGACCGCCCGTTTCGTCGGTGAAGCCGGGGGCAACCCCAAGCTTCAGGAGGAAACTTCGAACTCCTATACCTACGGCATCGTCGTGACCCCTTCGTTCGTGCCGGGCCTGTCGTTCACCGCCGACTACTGGAACATCGAGATCGAGAATGCCATCGCCGCCGTCTCGGCCCAGGATATCGTCAACTCCTGCTATGACGCGCCGTCGCTGAGCAATCAGTACTGCGCCCTCATCCGTCGGAACACCACCACGACCTCGCCGACCTATCTCGGCTTCACCTATCTGCGTCAGGTGCAGCTGAACTTCTCGGGCCTCGAAGCCGCCGGTGTGGACTTTAACCTGCGTTACCGCTTCAACCTCGATGATCTGGGCCTCAATAACTGGGGCAAGGTCAATATGGCGCTCGAAGGCTCTTACCTCGACAAGCGCAACAACTTCCCGTTTGTTCAGGAACCCAACCGCCCGAACCCGCAAAAAGAAGAACTGAACCGCCCGACTTGGGCCATCAATCCCTCGATCAGCTGGTCGCGTGAGGCCTTGAGCGTGAACTGGTATGCCACCCACATGACCAAACAAACTCTGCCCGGCGTGGAAATCGAGACCTCCAAGGACTGGAGCCCGGCCTTTGCAGACGCTGTCTGGATCCACGGCCTCTCGGCCAGCTACAAGCTGAGCGACAAGGCCACCCTCTACGGCGGGATCAACAACCTGACCAACGAAACGCCGTTCGTGGGCTCGGTGGCCACGCCGGTTTCGGCGGTGGGCCGCAACGTCTTCGTTCGCGTCAACGCCAAGTTCTGATC
>DAITMY010000157.1:0-5949 GCA_036834925.1 Asticcacaulis sp. | reverse complement strand
GTATCGTCTGGCCGTAACAGGCCGCCGTGGCGGGTCCGAAGACCCAGGCTGATCGTCTTGGCGGTTTCTGCCTTCAGGTTCGGATTGGGGTAATAGATGACCCGCGTGTCGCCCGGATGGGCTCCGCCATAAAGGACTTCGGCTGTGGTCGGTGCCCGGAACGTATCTTCATAACGCAAGGTCAGATCCGTATTGCCGCTGAAGGCCCAGTTGGCAAAGGCACTGGGGCTGAACCGGTCCTCGTGACCGCTCAGGGTGATGACGTCGCCAATCACCGGAACCGGTGCCTTGGTGTTGGGTGCTGTGCCCGTGCCGGACAGGCTGTAGCGGTCCCAGGTGACGCCGGCCCCAAGGGTTAAGCGGTCAAAGCTGGTTTCCCCTTTGATCCAGGCGCCATCCAGCGTCAGCTTCCCCTTTGGATTAACCCCACCCTTGCGGGTTTCGACCTTGTTGCTGAAGCGATAGAGGCCATAACGCAGGGCGAACGGCTGTGTGCCGACAGCGATCAGACTCTGGTTGGACAACTCAAGCCCAAAGGTTTTGTCGGTCACCCGGCGGTTGGTGGTCATGCCGACGCCGCCACCACCATAGTTTTTGTTGCCGTATAGGGTGCTATTTTCCCCCAAGGCGATACGGGCCGACACATCGACGAGCTGACGCAGAGAATTCGTTTCCGGCTTCCACCGCCAGTCACCCGTGATCGATTGGGTGGTCATGGTTTGGTCGTAGAAATTGGAGCTGAAGAGGGTGCGGGTGCGCCGCGTACCAATGTCGACCCGTTGCGCGCTATCGGGACGGATTTGCAGCTTGAGCAGACCTGAGTCCATCTCATAGCCACTGGCGTTGACCGTCTTGCCGTTGCCGTCTTCATAGTTGCCCCGGTCAACGCGTGAAAACGCGCCCGCCACGGCAAGGATATCGTTCAAGCGCGCAGCACCGGCAGCGCTGGCTTGACGGCTGTTGCCATTATTGGTGCCTCCAAAACTGATCCGTGCGCCGCTGTCCCGGCCCGGTTGGATCAGGTCGTCAATCCCGACGGTGCGCAGATTGACCGCGCCGGTCAGGGCGCCCGCCCCGGCACCGCCCTCCGCCTTGCCCTTTGTGACACTGACACCGCTGATCAGTTGCGGATCGGCATAGACGAAATCGCCGCCTTCATGGCCCGCGATCCGGAAGGTTTGGCGGACCCCATCGATCGTCACATTCACGCGGCCCGAGCCACTTTGGCCCCGGATATTGATATTCAGGCCTGGGTTCGACACCACGCTTTCCACGGTCACACCGGGCAGGTTGGACAACCCGTCCTTTAGATCGAGATCCCGGGCAACCGCCTCATCATTCAGACGCACAGTGGCCACGTCCGGTCCCGTATTTTTGTCTTTATCCGCCTGAGCGCGCGCTTGAGCTTCTGGTGCTGGGCGCACAGAAGTAGAGACGGTTTTTTCCTGGCTCGTTTTCACGGATTCAGAGGCCAGGGCCTGTCCAACGCTCAGGACCAAGCTGGCCGGTAATACGATCAGACCAAAACTCAGGCCCAGATTGAGAGCAAGCCGAGAGGCGGAAACAGTCAGAGTACGAGGCATGAGAAGCTCCTATTAACTGCGATTCATTCGCACAATGAGGCGGCATTACGGCACGAATGTGGGGCGGTCAAGGCACTTGCGAATAAGAATGATTCTTATTAATAGAGCGTCATCGTAACAGGAACCCGGCTATGACCCGACTATCCAGCCCCCTCTCTGCCTTGCTGACCATGACCTGCCTGATGGCAGTCAGCACGGCCCAGGCGCATTCGCCCTATCTCAAGCCCAATACTTTCAATCCTGAAGGGGCGCGTCAGACCGTCACGGTCGAGGCGGCCTTTGCCGAACATGATCTGTGGCCGGACGTCGCGATGAAGTCTGACCATTTCAGCGTCACGGGTCCCGATGGCGTGACCCGGCCCCTTAGTGTGGCCGCCGGGACGCGCGATGTTTCCTTGCTCAGTGTGCCGATCCCGGGGCCCGGAACCTATCGGATCAGCAGTGGTCTGCGAAAAGGACGGACCGCCAAGGGCTATATCAAGGACAACGATGTTGTCTTTGCTCAGCCAGATCGTGTCCCGCCCGGGGTGTCGCTCGTCGATGTCACAAGCCTCACGCGCGCGGATGTCTATGTCACCAAAGGCAAACCGGACACGGCGGCCCTCAAGGCCGCGGGAGACGGGGCAGAGATTTTACCCCTGTCGCCGCCTTGGGATGCGGTTCGGGGCGAACCGGTACGCGTCCAGGTTCTGCTGCATGGGCAACCTGTTGCTAATGCGCGGATCGAGGCCATGGTTTCCGGTCAGGCCTACCGCGATCAACCTGTGCCGCCGGTCATCCTCATAACCAATGCCGCGGGTGAGGCTGTTCTGACCCCGGCCCATACCGGTGTTTGGCTTTTACAAACGCGTCTTCGCCGTCCGCTCGATGCAGCAGATTCGGCGTCGGCCTGGAACAGCTTCACCGCCACCTTAACCCTTGATGTTCTGCCCCCGACCTAAGGAGGTCCTTATGACAATCCCTACTCAAACCGTCTTGCGGATGTTCCTGCCCGCCTCTTTGGGGCTGGCCCTGATGACGGCCACGGCGGCTGTGGCGGCCCCCCACGCCATTGATGCCTTTATCAAGGAGTATGACCTCAATAAAGACGGGTCCGTTTCCCGGGCCGAACTCGTTCAGGAGCGGCAAGCGCGCTTTAAGGCCATGGATACCGACGCCAATGGCACCCTGAGCGAGGCCGAATATGTCAGCGAATACGAAGGTCGCCTGAAGGCAGAACTGGCCTCGGAAACCGACAAAATCCGACGCGATGAAATCTATACTCGCCAGATGCGCCAGGCGCATGTCCGCTTTGGCGTGATGGATAGCAACAAAGACAAGGGGATGAGTTTCGACGAATATTTCGCCTCGGGTCAGCGTATGTTCGAAGCCCATGACCGGGATAAGGACGGAACCGTCAGCCGCAAAGACTTCGACCTTGCCAAGGCGGCGGAGCAGGTGCGCAAGGACAAAGACAAGGCCGAAGTGCTCGAGTCCATGTCGTCGGCGGTCAAGGACCCGGCCCCTCATACTGAGGACAAGCCCAAACCGTGACGGCGACATCTCGTCCCTTATGGGCTGTTGCGGTGCGCCCCTCTCATGGGCGTACCCGGCGCAACGTGATGGCGTTTGGCATGACCCTCAGCCTGCACGCCGGGCTGGGGGTTTTGATCGCACATATGGGCGTGCCTCAGACCGAAGGGGGGCTTGAGACAATGCCACCGATTTGGGTCGCAATGGTCAGATCGACTCCCAGCCCGGTGCCTGCCACACCCGCAAAGCCTACCCAAGCGATACCACCCAAGACACAACCGATTACACCGCCTTCAAATACGCCGAATGCCCCAAAGCCGGTCCAAGTGGCTGGTGATGTGCCCGCGCCTTTCTCCTCTCCCGTCTTAAGGCCTGCTGAGCTCCAGACAGCAGACGCCGGAGGGGCTTTGGCCACCCAAGAGGATATCCGGCACGTGGTTCCCCAGGCCCCGGACAATGACGAGGGCCGCACCAGTCGGGACTCAGCCTGGCTGGCGGCGTGCACGGCCCGGGTTCAGGCCCGGCTTGACTATCCGGACGCCGCGCGCCGTCAAGGGCGAGAGGGAAAGGTTCTGGTGCGGGTGGTGTTAAATGCGGATGGCTCGCTGATCAGTGCGGCGCTGATCACACGCAGCGGTCAACCCGATCTGGATCGGGCCGCTCTTGCCGCCGTTCATCGGGCCGCGCCTTTTATGGCGCCGCCTTCCGATTGGGATCGACCCGCCCGGGTCGATCTGCCTGTGCGGTTTCAGCTTGAGTCTTTGGTGAGTTAGTAGAGATCGCGGCGATAGCGGCCGTCTTCCAAGGCGGCCTCGATCCATTCGTCGCCGAGGATTTGGCGAAGGCTGACATCCACCCCTTGACCCATGGGCAGGCCCCCACAGACCAACACTTGGCCCTCGAATCCTAGAAAGTCCCGAAGATCCCCGGCGATCTCCAACAACCGGTCTTGCACATACTGGCCGGTCCCACCCTCTGGCGGGCGCGAATGGACAAGGTCAAGCCGCTCCAGCGTCCCGTCCTGTTGCCAGGCCAGAAGATCGTTCTGAAGCAAGCGGTCCGTCTCGGGGTGGCGCTCACCAAACACCAGCCAGTTGCGCCGGTCGCCCCGGGCGGCCCGTGCGAGGACATGCGCCCTGAGGCCCGCCAGCCCGGATCCGGCCCCGATCAGCAGCAAAGGGGCGGACCCCGGTGGGGTATGAAATCCCGTGTGCGCGCGGATTCGCAAAGGGACGGTCTGTCCCAGCAAAAGACCGTGGTGCAGCAAGCCGGACCCTTGACCTGGCTGTCCGTGGGCATCGCTTGCCAGACGCACGATCAATTCGACCTGACCGCTAGCGGGCAGGCTGGCGAGGGAATAGGCCCGTATGGCGCCAGACGGGGTCTTTACTTCAGCCAGATCCCCGGCCTGCCAGTCGGGTAACGCCCCGGTTGGCCTCAGGGTGATATGGGCGATGGGGGCGGCGGAACTTTGCGGATTGAGACGCTCGCGGGCGGCCAGGGTCCAGTTTGAAAAGGTCTCGGTTGGGTCAACGGGCGTTGACGAGTCTGCCCCTAAGGTTCGGAGCTGGTCGCTCCAAAGCGCCAAATCTGCGTCGGCCAGTTTGTCCACCGAGACACGCGGCCAGAGCGGCTTTGCGCCCCTTTTGGACAACCATGTGTCCACCTCTTGGGCAAATGCACAGAAGGCGCTGTAGTGACGATCCCCCAAACCCAGCACCGCATAGCGCAATCCGTCGAGGTTCGGTGTCTCCCGCATTACCTTGCGGACAAAGGGGCGGGCTGCATCCGGGGCCTCACCATCGCCGGTGGTGGAGGCGATCACCAGCAGCCGGGACGTGGACGTCAGGGTGTCCAGATCCAGTTGTCCCAGGGGCAGCAGCGTGACCGGGTAGCCGGCTTGTTTCAGGGCCTCTGCGGTTCGCGCGGCTTGCTGCTCGGCCTGGCCGGTTTGGCTGGCATGGACGACGAGCCAGCCGTCTACTTTGGCAATGGGGTCGGCAATGGGACGGACCTGCCGTCTCCAGAGCTTGGGGCCCACTGCGGTGATTAGGCTCAAGGTGCCCCAAGCAGCGGCGGTGATCCCCGCCGCCAGCCAGCGATCCGGGTCATGGGTCAAATCTGTGACAAAGGCGGATAGGGTCCAGAGGTCAGACGGCGTACTCATCCTCGGGGCTCAGTGCACATAGATCAAAAACAGGATCAGCGGGATCGCGAGGCCAGCGGCCACGACCGGCCAGGTGATCGCCCGATGGCGGCCATGCATCCACAACAGCGCCAGCCCACTGAGGCAAAAGATCAGGCAAGCGACGGCAAACACATCGATGAATACGGCCCAGACCGGGCCTGAATTGCGCCCTTTGTGCAGGTCGTTGAGCACCGCGATCAGGCCCCGGTCGGTCATTTCATAGCTCAAATGGCCGTCTTTACGGTCGATCGTCAGCCAGCCATCACCGCCGGGGCGAGGCAGGCCGATATAGATCTCCTCGGGGCTGGTTTCTGTGGCCTTCCCCGTCACATCGACGCCGATGGCCTCGTGCACCCCTCGGGCAAGGTCAGCGGGCAGGGGCGCGTCCCCCTCGCTTGTGAAGGCCATGAGCGCCTCCAGGGCCGGCGCGGGCAGAGTGGCTTCTTTGCGGGTCACGGTGGGCGTGGCCGGAATATCCGCAGCGTGATTGAGCGTAATCCCAGTGACTGTGAATCCCAGCAGCACAATTAGGCACAGGGCCGAGCTGATCCAGTGCCATTGCCGGAACTGGTTGATCCAGAAGCTGCGGCCAAAACGAGCGAGAGGCGCGGCAGATCCAGGGGGGGGAAGGTCAGAGGGAGATGACACGGTCGGGCTCACTATGTG
>DAITMY010000156.1:0-5980 GCA_036834925.1 Asticcacaulis sp. | reverse complement strand
GCCCCTGCCAGCGGCCCACGAGATAGGGGGTCAGGACCCGCATATAGCCCGCTAGGCACACCAGCCGGATGCCCCGGTCCCGAAGGACCGCATCGATCACGGCTTCATGGGCGGCCCGCTGTCGGCCAAAGGGCTTGTGCGGCACGCTGAGGGCTTCGATCCCCTGGGCGCGCGCCCAGTCGAGGCCGGCCGCCTCGGCACTGTTGGCCAGCACGAGGCGGATGTCTGCGGGAAAGGCGGGGTCTTTTGCCGCCGCCACTAGGGCCTGCATATTCGATCCGCGCCCAGAGATGAGCACGGCCACGGGGGTCTTTGTCATCAGGCAGCGACCAGTTGCCCGCAGATAAAGGCGTCTTCGCCCGCGTTCAGCAAGGCGGCCAGCACCGCCGGGGCCTGCTCGGCGCCGACATAGAGGACGAAGCCAATGCCACAGTTAAAGGTGCGGCGCATTTCATGGGTGTCGATCTGGCCGGTTTCCTGCAGCCACTGGAACACCGGGGGGAGTTCCCAGGTCGACCAGTCGAACTCTGCCTTGAGGCCTTCGGCAATCGCCCGGCCCGGGTTTTCGATCAGCCCGCCGCCCGTGATATGCGCGCCGCCCTTGATCAGACCGGCCTTCATCAGCGGCAGAACCGACTTGATATAGATTCGGGTCGGCTCCAGCAGGGCCTGAGCCAGGCTCTGGTCGGTCGCAAACGGCGCATCATCGCCCCAGGAGAGGCCCGAAACCTCAACCACCTTGCGGATCAGCGAATAGCCATTGGAGTGCGGCCCGGACGACGCCAGGCCGATGATCACATCGCCGGCCTTCTGGCGATCCAGCTTCGGCAGCACGCCATCGCGGTTGACGGCCCCGACCGAGAACCCGGCCAGATCATAGTCATCCGACGCATACATGCCCGGCATTTCCGCTGTTTCACCGCCGACCAGCGCACAGCCCGCGCGCTTACAGCCCTCGGCGATCCCGGCCACGACCCGGCGGGCCGTGTCCACATCCAGCTTGGAGGTGGCATAGTAATCTAGGAACATCAGCGGCTCGGCCCCTTGGGCCAGCAGGTCGTTGACGCACATGGCCACGAGGTCGATGCCGACGTTGTCGTGACGATGGGTCTCGATCGCGATCTTCAGCTTGGTGCCGACCCCATCGGTGGTGGTGACGATCAGGGGATCGTCATAGCCTGCGGCTTTCAGGTCGAACAAAGCCCCGAAACCGCCTAAGCTGGCCTCAGCCCCCGGGCGGCGCGTGGCCTTGGCCAGCGGCTTGATTGCATCCACAAGGGCTTCGCCGGCGTCAATATCCACACCCGCTTCAGCATAGGTCAGGCCTTGGGGCCGATCGCTCATTCGTCTAAACCTTCGTCTCAGTTCATTCAGCGCTTGCGCCGAACCGCTTTTATCAGGCTATAGCTTTTTTCATGAGTCCGATCACGAACACAGAGGCGCTAAAATCCTTTTGCGCCGCCATCGCCACCGCGCCCTATATCACCGTTGACACGGAATTCATGCGCGAAACGACGTACTGGCCGAAACTTTGCCTGATTCAGGCAGCGACGCCGGATCATGCCGCCGCGATTGATCCGCTGGCGGAGGGTCTCGACCTGTCGCCGTTTCTGGCGATCCTGGCCGATCCTAAGGTGCTGAAGGTGTTTCACGCCGCCCGTCAGGACGTTGAAATCTTTAATAATCTTGGGGTCATGCCCGCACCGATCTTTGACACCCAGGTGGCGGCCATGGCGGCGGGTTATGGCGATCAGGTCGCCTATGACTCGCTGGTGCGGCAGGTCCTCAAGATCGAGATCGACAAGGGCAGCCGCTTTACCGATTGGTCAAGACGGCCCCTGTCTGAGTCGCAAGTGACCTATGCCCTAGGGGATGTCACCCATCTGGCCCGGGTCTATATCAAGCTGCGCGATACCCTGGCCAAGAGCGGGCGGCTGGATTGGGTGTCCGGCGAAATGGCGGCGCTCAATGACCCGGCGCTCTATAGCAATGACCCGGAAACGGCTTGGAAACGGCTGAAGCCGCGCAAGTTTTCGGCCAAATATCTGGCGGCCTTCAAGGCCACGGCGGCTTGGCGTGAGCGCACCGCTCAGGAACGGGACCAACCGCGTGGCCGGATTCTCAAGGACGAAGGCATAGACGAGATCGCCACCCAGCTGCCGCTGGACCCGTTGGCCTTTGACCGTCTGCGCTCGACCTCCAAGGGCTTTGGCGGGTCGCGCTTTGGTCTGGACCTGATCGAGGCCCTCAAAGAAGCGCTGGTCGATCCCGAAGCCTATGCGCCCAAGGTCGAGCGGCCCGGCCATGCGCCGCAAGCCCCGGCCTCGGTGGTCGAGTTGCTCAAGGTGCTGCTGCGCGTGCGTTCCGAAGAGAGTGGGGTGGCCGCCAAGCTAATTGCCACGGTTGGGGATCTGGAAAAGATTGCCCTCGATGATGCCGCCGATGTGCCCGCGCTCAAGGGCTGGCGGCGCGATGCCTTTGGCCAGGATGCCCTCAAGCTCAAACGCGGTGAGCTGGCTCTTGTGCTCAATGGGGCTAAGGTCGAGTTGGTCGAGCTGGAATAGCCGGATGAAAAAGGGGGCTGGGCTTTAGAGCTGCGGCCCCATTTCCAGCTGCAGATTGAGGCTTTGCGCGAACGCATTGGCCCGTTTGCGGGTCTGTTCCCCCAAGAGGATATCCGCCCAGTCCGGCGCGACGCTCAGGCTGATCTTGCTCGTGTCGATGCACAGACGAGTGCGGCCCAGAAGATCCGCCGAGCGGGCTGACAGATCACAGCCCAGCCGCATGGCTAGTCCCAGTTGCCGCGCGCGCAGAGCCAGATCCTCGCCCAGAATACGGCTGCTGATCTCCGGTTCCGGTAAGGTCATGCCCCCGCCATAGCGGGCAAACACGGCGGCGGCGATAAAGGCCCGCTCTGTGTGCGATTGTCCGGCAATGGGGGCCCGAAGGGTCTGAGCAAAGGCGAGATCTGCCCGATGATCCGGGTGTAGCCGCGCCCCAAGGTCCGCAAGCCGCGCGGCCGCTGAGATAACCTTTTCCATCCGGCCCAGCCCAAACACCGGCGGCAGGCTTAAGAAGGCCGGGCGCAGCCATTCGGCCAGCGCTGGCCCCAGAGTTTCAGCCGCGCCCTGACGATGGCCGAGCGCCTCGCAACCCGCGATCAACGGATCCAGCTGCTGAAGGCCGGGGTCCATCGCCTCATAGAGCAGCCCCTCGCGCAGGCCATAGGCGGAGAAACAGATGGTCTTGAGATTCAGAGCCTCGATCAGGCTATCCAGCACAATCGCAGCATAGGGCAGGGTCTCAACCCGTTTCTTGGATACCCCAGCGATTCGTTCGAGCGAGCCGCGCGACTGGCGGGCAACAAACTGGGCGATCGCCGTAACATCCCGGGCGGGCATGTCGAACTGCTGGACGATTTGAAGCGGATAGCCATTGGCGCGCATCCAGATCAGCGCCAAATTGCGCCAGGCCCCGCCAACGGCATGCAGGGTCTCGACCGGATCAGACGGAACGGCAGCCCGCAAAATCTCCATAATTCGGGGGCGTAAGGTCTCTACATCCAAGGGACCGGGCGCACCCAGCGAGAAGGGACCAAGCGGTAAGGTCCGTCCTGCCGACAACTGGCCGTGCGAGACCCGAATCAGCTCTAGGCTCGATCCGCCCATATCTCCGACCAGGCCATCGGCATCGGGCATCCCGGCCAGAACCCCGAGCGCGGCATAGCGGGCCTCATCTTCACCCGATACGACCCGAATCGGCAGGCCAATGTCTTCGCGCACCTGATCAAGAAAGGCCGCGCCGTCTGTGGCCTCACGCACGGCGGCTGTAGCGGCGGTATAGACCGCCTCGGGACGGATTTCATCCAGCACGGCCTTAAACCGCCGAAGGGCGGCTCGGGCCTCTAGCACGCCTTCGGGCGACAGGTGCCCGCGCGTCGCCACGCCTTGGCCCAAACCGGCCAGTACCTTTTCGTTGAACACAGTCCAGATCGCCCGCCCTTCTAGGCGATAGATCACCAGACGGACAGAGTTGGAGCCGATATCAATGACAGCCGCTTCACTCGCGGCAGAACTAGCGGCGTGAGCCCACATGATCGAACGCTTGGGGTAAGTCCTTCACCCCCCGGCCACGGCCGGACAGTGAGGGGTTGGTCATGAAATATGCGTGGGCGGAGAAAGGCTTATCGAGGTGGCTTGTGTCAAGGCGGTGATACTGACCTTCGGCATCGAGGGTCCAGGTGCTGGTCTCATCATTGAGGTTGGCCACCATGATCTGGTCGAGCACTTGGCGGTGAACGGTCGGGTTTTCCACCGGCACCAAGGTTTCGACACGGCGGTCGAGATTGCGGGTCATCCAGTCGGCTGAGGAGATATAGACCCGGGCATTGTCATGGGGCATGGGGGCGCCATTGGCGAAACAGACGATTCGTGTGTGCTCCAAGAACCGCCCGACAATCGACTTGACCCGGATATTGTCTGACAGCCCCGGCACGCCTGGCCGCAGACAACAGATGCCGCGCACCACCAGATCCACCTGCACCCCAACCTGACTGGCACGGTAAAGGGCATCGATCACGACCGGATCGACCAGCGAATTGAGCTTGGCCCAGATCTGCGCCGGTTTGCCCGCCCGGGCATGATCCATTTCCCGCTCAATCAGTGTCAGAAGTTGCGGTTTGAGCGTGGTGGGTGAGAAATAGAGTTTCTCCATGTGCTCAGGCTGAGCATAGCCGGTGATGAAGTTGAACACCCGCACCGCATCGCGCCCAAGCGCCGGATCGGTTGTGAACAGGCTAAGGTCGGTATAGATCCGCGCCGTGATCGGGTGATAGTTGCCGGTGCCAAAGTGACAGTAGGTGCGTAAGGCCTCACCCTCGCGGCGGACCACCACTGACAACTTGGCGTGGGTCTTATATTCCACAAAGCCATAGACCACATGCACACCCGCCCGCTCCATGGCGCGTGCCCAGCGCAGGTTGGCTTCTTCGTCGAAGCGCGCCTTGATTTCCACAAGCGCCGTGACGTTCTTACCGTTTTCGGCGGCCTCGATCAGGGCCGCGACAATCGGGCTGTCCTTAGAGGTGCGGTAAAGGGTTTGTTTGATCGCGATCACATTGGGGTCGCGCGCGGCCTGCCGCAGGAACTGGACCACCGCATCAAAGCTCTCAAACGGGTGGTGGACCAGAATGTCCTTTTCCCGAATGGCGCTGAAACAATCGCCGCCATTGTCGCGGATCCGTTCAGGGAAGCGCGGTTCATAGGGTTTGAACTTCAGATCCGGACGGTCTGATGGAATCAGCTGCGAAAACTGCGCCAGACCCAAAACCCCATTGACCAGCACCACGCTGTCCGGTGTGGCCTTAAGATGCTCAATGATAAAGTCGCGCAAGTCCCCGGGCATGGAGGCGTCAATCTTGACCCGGACCACCGAGCCGAGACGGCGCTGTTTTAGCAGGGCCTCGAATTCCCGCACCAGATCTTCGGCTTCTTCCTCCATCTCGATGTCGCTGTCGCGGATGATCCGAAACACGCCGTGGGAGAGGATGTCACAGCCGGGGAACAAGCGCTCAAAGAACAGCGAAACAAAGTTTTCCAGCGACAGGAACCGCGCCTTCGGCTTGACCCGGCGAGCCGTTGGGGCGGGCATCCGCCAGAACCGCTGCACCTGGGTCGGGATCGGCACCAAGGCATACATGACCTTGTTGTCGGAGCGTCGCTTCAGGCGCAACGCCAAGGAGAAGCCCAGATTGGGGATAAACGGAAAGGGATGAGCCGGATCAATCGCCAGAGGCGTCAGGACCGGAAACAGCTGGTTCTGGAATTGCTCTTCCAGCCAGCTCATCTCTGCCTTGGTCACTTCGTCCGGATCGATCACCTGTAAGCCGGTCTGGGCCAGCTCTGTGCGCAATTGCCGCCAGATTCGCTGCTGGCGTTGCATCAACTCACCGGCTTCTTCGTTGACTGCCTCAAGTTGTTCG
>DAITMY010000155.1:0-6023 GCA_036834925.1 Asticcacaulis sp. | reverse complement strand
GATCAGGCCCGCCGAGGCATTACGGCCAAACAGGGTCGATTGCGGCCCCTTGAGGATCTCGATCCGCTCCACTTCGCCCAAATCGCTCATGGCCGTGGCGGTGCGCGCGCGGGTCACTCCGTCAATCACCACCCCAACGGACGAGTCGAGCCCTGGATTGTCGCCAACGGTGCCGACCCCGCGCAGCCGCGCCGTGGTCTGGGCTTCATTAGCGGTAGCCGTGATAATCAGGCTGGAGGTCAGGGTCTGAAGATCGCGAAGATCGCGCCCCCCAGCCTGACCATAAACCTGTCCTGAAATGACACTGACCGACAGCGGCGCGGATTTCAGTGTCTCTGTCCGCTTCTGGGCTGTGACCAATATTTCCTGGACGGGCGACTGCGGCGTCTCTTTCGCCAAGGTAGGGCTTGCCACGACCACGAGCGCCAAGAGGGCCGTTGCATTTAATAGATAATTCTTGTGGCGGTTAAGGGTCATGACGCGGTTTAGTCCTAGGTCCGTGTGGGTCATTCGCTTCCAAGCGCGCAAATCTCACTGAGATTTCATCGTTTTGGATGCTATTTTTTGCTCATTTGCGCGGGAAAGAGGGGAAATTCAAGCGCGGACCCAAGCTGCTGATATTTTCTTATAGATTATAGATAATTTTCAATGTCGCCTTGTCGGACCATCCCCTTCGGGACGCGCGAAATGACGATCCAATTCAGGCCCTTACCCGCAGACCTTGGCACGCACCTTGAAAGAAACACTGCCAAGTGACCAGGAATATCGGCTGCACCCTTGTGACCCCACAGCGATTTCATTAGGTTCGCGCCCAGTTTGCAACGTTTTCAGGATGCGTAATGTCTGCTCCGACCCGCCACTATCTCGATTTTGAACGTCCCATTGCGGAACTCGAAAGCAAGATCGAGGAGCTGTCGCGCTTGTCGGCCAATGCCGGGGCCGGTGATTTTGCTTCGGAACTGGAGCGGCTGCGGGGCCGCGCCCTCGCCCTGCGCAAAGAAGCCTACGCCCGCCTCGATCCGTGGCAAAAAACCCAAGTGGCACGTCATCCGGAACGCCCGCACCTCGTGGACTATCTCAACGGACTGTTCACCGACTTTGTCGAGCTAAAAGGCGACCGCAAGTTCGGAGACGACCAAGCCATTATCGGCGGCTTGGCCCGCTTTCGTGGCCAAGGCGTTGTGGTGATGGGCCATGAAAAGGGCCACGATACCCACACCCGCATCATCCATAACTTCGGCATGGCCCGGCCCGAGGGCTATCGCAAAGCCGTGCGCCTGATGGATCTGGCCGAACAGTTTGGCCTGCCGGTCCTGACCTTTGTCGACACCGCCGGGGCCTATCCGGGGATCGGCGCCGAAGAGCGCGGCCAGTCGGAAGCCATCGCCCGTTCGACCGAGCGGGGCCTGACGCTCGGCACCCCCATGATCGCCACCATCACCGGTGAAGGGGGCTCGGGGGGCGCGATTGCGCTTGCGGCCGCCAATAAGGTGCTGATCCTCGAACACTCGATCTACTCGGTGATCTCCCCCGAAGGGGCCGCGTCGATCCTTTGGCGTGACGGGGCCCGCGCCCGCGATGCTGCCGAGCAAATGAAGATCACCGCCCAGGACCTTCTGGGCCTCGGGGTGATCGATAGCATTATCCCGGAACCTGCCGGGGGGGCGCATTCTGACCGTGAGGCGACGATCCAAGCCGTCGGGGATGCGGTGGAAGTGGAGCTCAAGGCGCTCAGCGGCCTAGATGCAGACGCCCTTCGCGCCCAACGTGCGGACCGGTTCTATGCCATTGGCCGGGCGGGTCTGATCTAAGCCCGCCAGAAGCTAAAAAACCGCCGTTTGCATTTGCGCGGCGGCTTTCCTATTTGTTACGTTGTATCACAAGAGGCTGGGCATGACCCGGCCCCGGACGGCTCATGGGAGAAACACAATGAAGCTTCAGACGACGATCACGGCTGCCCTTGGGGGCCTCGGTGCCCTGATGATCGCCACCTCAGCTCTGGCGTTGGATGTACGATTCCAAAGCGGTAACGCACCACAAAATGGTCCAGTGGCGATCGTTGTGGATGACGTTGAGACGCTCAAAGGAGCCGCTGCATCGGTCAATACAGCCTCCAAAGGTGCACTGAAAGCCGCCCTCAAGTCGGCTGGGTTCAAGGCCGACAAAGGAAGCAGCCTGACCCTGCATGGTGTTGGCGGGTTTGACCGCATCGTCGTTGTCGGCGCCGGCAAGGGCAGCCTGTCTCAGACAGATTGGGAAGATATTGGCGCCCGGGCCGCCGAAGGCCTCAAAGGTAAAGACGGCGTTCTCGCCCTTGGCGATGCATCCGACGATGCGATTGCCTCTGCGGCTTTGGGTGCACGCCTTTCGCAGTATAGCTATACGGTGCACAAGAGTAATGCCCCGGCCAAAACCAAGGCCGTCCTGAGCGTGGTGGCTGACCGAGCCAAAACCGCAGAAACGACTTACAATACGCGCCATGCCGCCGTCGCCGAAGGCGTTATTCTGGCGCGCGACCTGATCAGCGAACCGTCCAACATCAAGACTCCGCAATGGTTCGTCAGCCGCGCCCAAGCCGCACTTCAGGGTGTTGGCGGTGTCACCGTGACGGTGCTGGATGAAAAACAGATGGCCGAGATGGGCATGGGCCTAATCTCCGGTTCAGGGCAGGGCAGCAGCCGTCCGCCCCGCATGTTGATCATGCACTATAAGGGCGCAGGCAATGCCGCCCCGTTGGCGCTGGTCGGCAAGGGCATCACCTTTGATACCGGCGGGATCTCGATCAAGCCGGGCGCAGATATGTGGCGCATGCGCTATGACATGAGCGGTGCCGCTGCGGTCACCGGCACCCTCCTGGCCGCCGCAAAGGCTAAGGCTCCGGTTAATCTGATCGCTGTGGCCGCTCTGTCGGAGAACATGCCGGATGGCAATGCGATCCGTCCCGGCGATGTGCTCAAGGCTTATAACGGCACAACCGTTGAAATCATCAGCACCGATGCCGAAGGCCGCCTCGTTTTGGCCGATGCCAACGCCTACGTCCAAAAGCAGCACAAGCCGCACACGGTCATCAATATTGCGACCCTGACCGGCTCGGCCAGAGCGGCCTTGGGCGATCAATATGCGGCTGTTTTTGCCAATGACGATACCCTTAAGGCAGACTTGAGCCGTTCAGGCGACAAGACGGGCGAAACGCTGTGGGCCTTGCCCTTGAGCGACTTCCACATGCGTGACATCCGCTCGGACGTGGCAGACATCATCAATTCCGGTAAGAGCGGTACGGCTGGTGCCAGCGCCGGGGCCGCGTTCCTGAAGCACTTTATCACCCCGGGCACCAAGTGGGCGCATTTGGATATTGCCGGCGTGGCATGGCGCGACTCGCCGACCCCGACCACCCCGCGCGGTGCAGCCGGTTATGGCGTTCGTCTGTTCACAAACTATATCTTTGAACAGGCCCCCAAGCGCTAAGTCTAAAGGCCCCTGAGAGGCGTTCACCTGTGATCAGTGAGCGCCTCCAGATCCATCAATAAATCTTCGATCCGGTGCGGTGCCGTTGCCCAGTGGGTGACAAACCGCACCGAACCATCATCGAACCGATAAACCGCCCAGCCGCGTGCGTTCAGGGCCACCAGATCCGCATCGGGCATATCGACAAACACGGTATTGCTCATCACCGGATGGGTCAGACGATAGGGCGTGCGAGCCTGAATGCCTGCCGCCAACGTCTTGGCCATGGCATTGGCGTGGGCGGCATGGCGCACCCAGCCGCCGCTTTCCAGCAAACCCACGAGCGACGCCGCTAGAAACCGGCCTTTGCTGGCCATCTGCCCGGCTTGTTTCAGGCGATTATCCAGTCGCCGGGCCAGAGCCGGGTCAAACACGACTAAAGCCTCAACACAGCCTGCCCCGGCCTTGGCGCCCCCCAGAACCAGGACATCCACACCCAGCCGGGCCAGCGCCCGAGGATCGAAACCGGCGGCCACGGCATTGGCCAGGCGCGCTCCATCGACATGAACCCGCAGGCCACAGGCCTTGGCCGGTGTGATCAGCGCGGCCATTTCGTCCTCGGTATAGACGGCCCCATATTCCGTACTCTGACTCAAACTTAAGGCGGCGGGGGGCTGACGGTGGGCCATTTCAGGCCCATCAAGCGCATTTACAAACGCTTCGGGATCCACCTTGGCCGACGGTCCATTCAGTCCGATCAGGCCCGTTCCATGAGTAAAAAACCCGGGAGCCCCTGTTTCGTCCGTTCGAATATGCGCTTCATGATGGGACAAGACCGCTTCAAAGGGCTTAGCGATCAAGCTCAAGGCGATACTGTTGGCCGCCGTTCCGGAAAAGACAAACCGAACCACAGCGTCGGGTGCCGCCAAAAGCTCTCGGACCGAGGCTTGCCCGGATTGCGTGACGGGATCACGGCCATAGGCGGGAACCGATCCAGAATTGGCCTTGACGAGGGCCTCAAGCGCCTCTGGGGCCATAGGGGCGACATTATCAGACGCAAAATCATACTGCATCGTCTTGTCCCTTTCGGTTAAGCGGATGGGCATCGGGCATCAAGGCCACCTGATGGGGATAAGGAATAACAATGCACGCCGCATCAAAGGCCTTTTTGATCCCAAGCAGAAGATCCGCTCGGGTCTGGAGCCAGTCTGTAGCCGCACACCAAGCATGCAAGCGCACTTGAACGCTACTGCTTAAATAGGCCTGAACCCCAGCCCAAACCCGTGGGTGAGGCAAGACCTTTTCATGGCTTGTGGCCACCCCACGCATAAGATCTAGAACCTGATCAAGATCCGAGTCATAGTGCACTTCAAAGTCGAGCAAAATACGGCGTTGACCATTTGCTGTGTAATTCACAATCGGCTGCTCAAATACCTTGGTGTTGGTCATGCTAATTTTAAGACTATCAAGGCTCTCAATCTCAGTATTGAATAAACCCAACCGTTTAACGCGGCCAACCTGATCGCCAATCTGGACGACATCACCAATTCTATAGGGCTTGACCACCAACAGCATTAGCCCGGACGCTACATTACCCAAGGTTCCTTGAAGCGCCAGGCCGATTGCCAAGGACGCCGCCCCCAGTACAGCCAGAATAGAGGTGGTCTCAATCCCCACCCGGTGCAGTACAGCAACCATGCCTACGAGAATAACGAGCCAGCCCACCACCTGGGATAAGAAGATCGGCAGAGTTGTATCAATGCCCATGGGCGACAGTTTTTTGGTCGCCCGCCGTATCATAAAAGAAATCAAACGAGAGGCCGCGATGGTGACGATGAAAATCACCAAGGCAATACCCCCGTTCCACAACAGGGTATCAGCCTGAGTGCTGAGGGTTTTCAATGCCTGTGCGGGCTGGGTCAGAGCTTCCGTGGCTCCGGTCAAAACTGGATCAGAACCGGCAGGACGGGTCATCGTTTTGGCCTTTTCTGGATTTATCATTCATATTCGCTCGGGATCACGTTACAGACATGGCGTCAAGCTGTACCTTAGGGCAAGCAGCAGAAGGGCGGCCAGAGACGCCATCTCGGCCATTTCAGAGGGCCAGCGCTCTCAAATTGTGGCAATATGTTGAATTAAGTTGATATTGCGACAGAATTATACACTAATTGGCCATGATTTTTTGAATACCGCACTATATTTTGACCGCATACCTTGATTTTAATTTTGTGCCTGTGCCATATCTGCGGTTCTGCTGTGCGGGGGGCGTACAGCTTTTTCAAACGAACCTGTTATGAATCAATCGAGTCGGCACGCAGAAATCCTGGATATCCTCGAAGTCCAACAGTCCTGTTCAATCGCAGAATTGGCTCAACGCTTCGATGTGTCTGAAGAAACCATCCGTCGGGATATCCGCCAGCTGGAAACAGCCGGTCGGGTGTTTAAGGTTCATGGCGGCGTACGCTTGCCAAATAATGTGTTCGAAGCGCCCTACCGGATCCGCACGAACGAAAATGCCGCCTTGAAGCGGATCATTGGCCTGTCTGCTGCCGAGATGGTTCAGGACGGCATGACACTGC
>DAITMY010000154.1:0-6026 GCA_036834925.1 Asticcacaulis sp. | reverse complement strand
ATCCCTCCTATATGAAGGTTTAGTGTCAGTGTGTGTCCGGACGGTTTTCGGACCTCACGGGCACCCTCAACCCTTAGACGGAGTGTAACGGGACCATGCAAATCCAGATCAGCGGCAAGCATATGGATGTGGGTGATGCCCTGCGTTCGCGCATCGAAGAGGAATTGACCAACGGCATTTCCAAGTATTTCGAGCGCGGCGGCAATGCCGAAGTGACCTTGAGCAAAGAGGGTCATATGTTCCGTGCCGATTGTTGGGTCCGATTAGCGTCGGGTCAAACCCTCGTCAGCCATGCCTATGGCGGTGACGCCCACGGGGCGTTTGACGGAACACTGGACCGCATCGAAAAGCGGATCCGGCGCTATAAGAGCCGTCTGAAAGATCACCACGCGGCTAATCGCCACGAAAGCGAGCTGGCCCCGATGATGGTCCTGCGCCAATTTGATGACCACGATGATGTCGAAGAGGTGTTTGAGGATCACGTTGACGGTGCCGCTCATCCGCCTGAAGCGCTTGTTATCGCAGATACCGAAGCCAAGGTCCGCACCATGACGGTCTCGATGGCCGTGATGGAACTGGACCTGTCTAACTATCCCGTGATCTTGTTCCGAA
Source organism: Asticcacaulis sp. (assembly GCA_036834925.1). Lineage (GTDB taxonomy): Bacteria > Pseudomonadota > Alphaproteobacteria > Caulobacterales > Caulobacteraceae > Asticcacaulis. The sequence goes on along the minus strand of DAITMY010000154.1, from coordinate 5,414 downwards.
ATGCCGCGCATGGCGGCCTGTCCGTGGTATATCGCCGCCCGGACGGGAATATTGGGTGGATTGATCCGGAACGTACACGCTCGAGCCAGGCGCTTGCCGAAACGGCGGGTCGCGCCTGACCGTTTTGCGTCTGGAGTCATGACCCAAATCCCGGGTTCATGGGCCGGGGACTTGCCGCAGCAAGTCCCCGGCATGACCCTTGCTTGTCCGACAGACGTTGTCAGCAGGTCCATCCGGACCTGAGTGCGTAGGAGTGTGGATGTCTATCGCCGAGCTTCTGACCCAAGATGCGATTGCGGATGGGGTGAACGCCTCCTCCAAACGGCATGTCCTACATGCCGTGGCTGAACTGGCCAGCCGCAGCTTGGGCGTAGACCTTCAGATGTGCCTCGACGCGCTGATTGAACGCGAGCGTCAGGGTTCGACCGGAGTTGGCTTTGGCGTGGCTGTGCCCCATGCGCGGCTGCCCGGACTGCAACAGATGCGGGCAGTGTTTGTTCGGCTCGAAACGCCCGTCGATTTCGAGTCTCTCGACGAACAACCAGTCGATCTGGTGTTCGGGCTTTTTGCCCCCGAAGAGGCCGGAGCTGAACATCTCAGAGCTCTGGCGCGTGTGGCCCGCACCCTCCGCAACAGCAGTTTGCGAGACCAACTGAGAGTTGCTCGCACCGAAGATGCGCTTTACACGCTTCTGGCCATGCCTGCGGAAAGTGATGCGGCTTAAGCGCGGGATGTGATCGGAATCGTCCGGATGCTTTGAGTCGGCTCTGGCCGGTCTAGTTCAATATGTAAAAGGCCGTGCTCTAATTCAGCATTGCGAACTTCGAGCCCATCCGCCAGCACAAAACTGCGGATAAAGCCGCGCGAGGCAATGCCCCGATGCAGATAATCGCGCTCTTCGGCATCTCGCTTGCCCGTCACGACCAGCTGCTGTCCCTCGACGGTCACACTCAGCTGCTCCGGGCCGAAACCAGCAAGGGCCAAGGTAATTCGGACCTGATTAGGACCCAGCGCCTCGACATTATAGGGGGGGTAGCTTTCCGCCGCCGCCTTATGCGCCCGCTCAATCAAGGCGCGGGTCTGGTCAAAGCCTAGTAGAAACGGGCTATCAAACACGATGGTCCGGGACATCCGGGCGTCTCCTCTGCATCCCTTAACAGCGATGCCTACCGAAGGTCCGCAATCGGCCCCTTCTGCTTGAGGATATGGGTTCTTGAGTTTCAGATACAACAGAAAAACTGAGCAAAGTTACACTCTAAATGCATAGGGTTGTTTCAGGCTGGGTCATGACGCCTCTGTTGCTGACGCATAAAAAAAGCCGGGCGCGAACACCCGGCCTTTTCCAAACAGTGGCCGAATAATCAGCCCTCTGCGCCCTCTTCGTCCGGCATACCGATCATGTGGAACCCGGCATCGACATGCACCACTTCACCGGTGGTGGACAGACCGAGGTCCGACAGCAGCCAAAGGGCAGCCCCGGCCACACCCTCCATCGAGGTGTCTTCCTTGAGCGCCGAGAAGGCGCGACCTTGGGAGATCATGCTGCGGCCACCGGAAATCCCGGCTAGCGACAGGGTGCGCATGGCCCCGGCCGAGATCGCATTGACGCGGATCTGTTTCGGGCCCAGATCACGGGCAATATAGCGGGTCGAGGCTTCGAGGGCGGCCTTGGCCACACCCATGGTGTTGTAGTTCGGGATGACCCGCTCGGACCCCAGATAGGTCATGGTGATCATCGAGCCGCCGTTCGGCATCAGTTCCGCCGCGCGGCGGGCGCTGTCGACAAAGCTGAAGGCCGAGACGTTCATCGCCGTCAGGAAGCCGTCGCGGGTGGTGTTTTCAACGAACGATCCCTTAAGCTCGTTCTTGTTGGCAAAGGCCACCGAGTGCACTAGAAAGTCGATCTCGCCGAACACCTCTTTGAGCCGGGCAAAGGCGGTGTCCATCGAGGCATCGTCGGTCACGTCGCAGGGAATCAGATGCTGAACCCCGGCCTCATCGGCCAGCGGACGCACCCGGCGCTCCAGACCCTCACCGAGATAGGTGAAAGCCATTTCCGCACCCTGGGCGGCCAGTTGCGAGGCAATCCCCCAGGCAATCGAATTATGGTTGGCAATCCCCATGACGAGGCCCTTTTTGCCCCGCATCAGCTCGCCCTTGGGAAAATTCCAGCTGCCGTCCGACATGGCTTTGTCCTTGTATAATCTGAAACTTAAAGGTCAGCGCGAGAGAAGATCACTGAGCCGTTGGTGCCGCCAAAGCCGAAGCTGTTGGACATGACCGTGGTCAGCGGGGTGTCGATGCGTGACCGGGCAATCGGCATGCCCTCGAACTGAGGATCCAGCTCTTCGATGTGAGCGCTTTCCGCCACGAATCCGTGCTCTTGCATCAGCAGACAGTAGATCGCTTCCTGAGCGCCCGCGGCCCCCAGGGAGTGACCGGTGATCGACTTGGTCGAGGAGATATGCGGCATGGCCTCACCGAACACCGCCCGGACCGCGCCCATTTCCCGCTCATCCCCGACTGGTGTCGAAGTGCCGTGCGGATTGAGGTAGTCAATCTTGCGGTTGCCCGCCAGACGCATGGCTTCACGCATGCACCGCTCCGCGCCTTCGCCCGACGGGGCGACCATGTCGTAGCCGTCGGAGTTGGCGCAGTAGCCAACCACTTCGGCCCAGATTTTGGCCCCACGCGCTTTAGCGCGCTCGTACTCTTCGAGCACGACAATCCCGGCTCCGCCCGCGATCACAAACCCATCACGGTTCTTGTCATAGGCCCGCGAAGCCACCGACGGACGGTCGTTATAGGCGCTGGACATCGCGCCCATAGCGTCGAACAGGTTAGACAGGGTCCAATCCAGCTCTTCGGTACCCCCGGCAAACATCATGTCTTGTTTGCCCCACGCGATCTGTTCTGCTGCTGCACCGATGCAATGAACAGACGTCGCGCAGGCGGAGCTGATCGAATAGTTGATGCCCCGGATCTTGAACCAAGTCGCCAAAGCCGCCGAGGGGCCCGAGCACATGGCCTTGGGCACAGCAAACGGTCCGACCCGCTTGGGGCCTTTATCCCGGGTAATTTCCGCCGCCTCTATGATCGCGCGGGTGGACGGACCGCCCTCGCCGACAATCAGGCCAATCCGCTCATGCGAGATCTCTTCGGCGGAAAGCCCGGCATTGGCCATGGCCTGTTCCATGGCGATGTGAGCATAGGCCGTTCCGGGAGCGAGAAACCGTGCCGCCCGGCGATCCACCAGCGTTTGCCAGTCCGCAACCTTAGGAGCCGCGTGGACTTGGCAGCGGAAATTCAGTTCTGCGTATTCGGGTGCGGCGATGATCCCGGATTCCGCAGTCCGCAAGGCTTGCGTAACTGCTTCGATTCCAGTGCCAATCGAGGAGACAATCCCCAGACCCGTTACGACGACACGACGCATAGGCGTTCTCTTCCCAGTCTTGATACCGACCAGCCTCAATTGGGCTGGCTTGAGTCACCCCAGTATGAGGCCAGTTTCCGGGTTAAACCAAGTCTTTGGCGTCGAACAGCCCCACACGAAGATCTGATGCAGAATAGATCGGGTTGCCGTCGGCGAGCACGACCCCATCTGCAACCCCCATTACCAGCTTGCGGGTAATGACGCGCTTCATGTCGATGCGGTAGGTCACTTTTTTGACATTCGGGGTCACCTGTCCGGTGAATTTCACCTCGCCCACACCCAGCGCCCGGCCACGGCCCGGCGCCCCGGTCCAACCGAGGAAAAAGCCCACCAGCTGCCACATGGCATCGAGGCCTAAGCAACCCGGCATCACCGGGTCGTTGATAAAGTGACAGGCAAAGAACCAGGCTTCGGGCGTGACATCGAGCTCTGCTTCAATGAATCCCTTGCCGTTGGCGCCGCCATCAATCGTGATCAGATTGATCCGATCCATCATCAGCATCGGCGGGGCCGGTAACTGGGCATTGCCCGGACCATACATTTCCCCGCGCGCACAGGACAGCAGGGCTTCGGTATCAAAAGAAGAAGGACGTTCGGACATGATCAGATGCGGGCTCCTCGGGACCCCCTCGGGCCCGAATTTAAACGAATAGCCCCCTGCGCTACACGATCCGGGCCGCGGCCTCAACCTCTGCCATCAAGAACGGCTCGGAAGATGGCTTTGACAGACCGTCGGCTCTGCTGTGCCCCAAAGCGCGCTTTCAGGGGCCCACCCGGCCTTGCCCTTGACCTTGAGGCGGCACCAGCCGTCCTTGCAGGTCTCAAGAGACGCCAGGGCGCGCGGGCGCAGATAGGCCCGGATTTCCGCTTCGGCCCGAGCCTTGGCCCGCAGCGGCAGCCGCTCACGGCTCCAGAGCGCCACACTCCGGCGACCATCCAACAGGTTTTTCTGAACCCAGGAGGTTCCACCATCCGGATCACAGATCTGACGCCATTCGCGGGTCTCGCTGACGATGAGCACAGGCAATCCCTTGGCCCGATACTGCCACAAGATCCGATGAGTGGTGCTGGGTCCGCTACGGGCGTTGATCTTACTGGATTTGAGCGTCACCCAACGGGGAACGGGCAGACCGGAAGGATTATCCGCCATCGGATCATCTGCATAGGCCCTACCCGGGACGCCGACACCCAGCGCCACGATCAGGCAAGGCAGACAGGCAGCCAGAAGAAAGGTTCTTTTCACAGACGTTTGGCTCTTGCGAGTGGACACAAAGAATGGGTTAAACCCCGAAGGGGCCGAGCGGACGGGTTGCATCGTCCGGTATAGAGGTTCTAAGGCTTTGGTTAACAGGTCACCAACATAAAGGCCATTATCGCATGACAGCACGCCGGTTAAAGGTCGTCCTGACGAGCAAGCTTCCCGATCCGGTCGAGACCCGGATGTGCGAACTGTTCCAGACAGAGCTTTACCTGCACGACGGCACGATGCCGCGTGAAGTGTTGGCGGCGGCGCTTGGACGCGCCGAGGTCTTAGTCACCACGCTCAACGACAAGATCGACGCGGCGATACTCGAGTCTGCCGGGCCTGACCTGAAGATGATTGCCAACTATGGCGTCGGGGTCGACCACATTGATGTCGAAGCGGCGGTCGGCCGGGGGCTGATTATTACCAATACACCCGGCGTTTTGACCGAAGATACAGCCGAAATGACTCTTGGCCTTATCCTCGCCGTCTCGCGCCGGATCGTGGAAGGGGCTGGGATTGTCCAACGCGGTGAGTTCGCCCACTGGTCGCCGACGTGGATGCTTGGACGACGGCTGTTTGGCAAGCGACTTGGGATTGTCGGCATGGGCCGGATCGGACAAGCCCTAGCCCGCCGGGCGCGCGCCTTTGGTCTGAGTGTCCATTATCATAACCGCAAGCGGGTCAGCGAACGGATCGAAGAAGAGCTGGGCGCTACCTATTGGGACAGCCTTGACC
>DAITMY010000153.1:0-6051 GCA_036834925.1 Asticcacaulis sp. | reverse complement strand
CCGGATGGGCCATTTGCCATTCGGCGCCAAAGCGTTCGATCCGGCCACTGACCACGCGCTCGCTGCCGACCGGATGCTGGGCCTCAAGCCCCGGCGGGGGCTTGAAAAACACTAGATGCAGAAAACCTGTGCCATCAAAGGTGCGTATCTTATGCGGTGTGCCGGACCGGACCGGGCGTTGATGAGCGTCGATGGTGACGCGAAAGGTCTGCACCTGCTCCGGTATCGCCGCCACCAGCTGAACCGGCTCGCGCGAAATCAGGCTGGCCGGTTTCAGGCTGAGCAAATCTCGTACACGCGGCCCCACGTGCTGTTCCAGCAACGGGGCCGTGCGCGGACCCACCCCCTTGAGGTGTCCGACTGGGGCAAACAGGGGAAAAAGAATCTCTGGCCGCATGGCCACAGCATAGACCACTGGAAGCTCCGGGTCAGGAGCGCTATGACCGCCATCCACGGAGGATGACATGACGGATACCGACCGCGATTCGCGTTTGAAGAAACTGAGCTTCCGCTCCTGGCGGCGAGGCTTCCGCGAGGCGGATCTGATTTTGGGGAATTTCTCGGACAAGTTCATGGCCGACATGACCGATGCCGAGCTTGATATCTATGAGCGACTGCTCAATGTGCCGGACCAGGATCTGTTTGGCTGGATCATCGGGCGCAGCGAAGAGGCACCTGAGCATAAATCTGATATTCTCAATAAAATCAAAGAATTTCATAAATCTGTTCATGTGGATGTCATGGCAGGCAAGGGCGCATGACGGGCGTGAAGTCGGGTTGGGATAAGGCGGATCGGGATCTGGTCCTGGCGGCTCCGGGGCGGCTTGTGCTCTCGGGGGTTACCGAAGGCTTTGATGCCTTGGTGGCGGCGGATCTGGCGCGTAGCAGCGGCGCGGCCACCTTTGTGGCGCGCGATTTCGGGCGCATGAATGCCTTGGCCGATGCCTTAAGGTTCTTTGCCCCCGATCTGACGATCATGACCTTTCCGGGCTGGGATTGCCTGCCCTATGACCGGGTCAGTCCCTCGGCGGGCTTGGCGGCGGACCGGATGGCGACCTTGTCGCGCCTGGCGTGGGAGCCAGTGGATGGGCCGCGCCTGTTGCTGACCACCGCCGCGGCGATCGGCCAGCGCCTGCCGCCCCGTACGATTTTGGCTGATGGGACATTCTCAACCAAAGTTGGAAGAGACGTCAATATTGCGCAACTAGAACAATATTTTACGAGAAACGGCTACCAGCGCGCTTCAACCGTGTCGGAGCGCGGGGAATATGCCATTCGCGGCGGCGTGGTCGATGTGTTCGCCCCGGGAGCCGAGGAACCCGTCCGGCTGGATTTCTTCGGGGATACCCTTGAAAGCCTGCGCGCCTTTGATCCTCTGACCCAGCGCACCACGCGCCAGCTGACCGAACTGAATCTGCTGCCCGTCAGCGAAGTCTTGCTCGATACAGACAGTATATCGCGATTCCGGCAAGGCTACCTCAGCGCCTTTGGCTCGCCCGGGGATGATCCGCTCTATGCGGCGGTGTCTGCGGGCGCGCGCCGCCAAGGGATCGAGCACTTCTTGCCCTTGCTCTACCCGGCTCTGGAGACCCTGTTCGATTACCTCACCGATCAGGAGCTGATCCTGCTCGATCATCTGGTGCCCGAAGCGTTTCAGGAGCGTCAGGATACCATTCAGGACAGCTTTGCCGCCCGCGACAGTGCCGCCCGGGTCAAGGGATCGGGCATCTATCGAGCCTTGTCGCCGGAACGCCTTTACCTCACACCCGCCGATTGGTCCGGTGCGCTGGCGCGGCACCGCACCCGCCAATTTACGCCGTTTACGCAGGACGGCCCGGGCCAGATCGACCTTGGCGCTCGCCTCGGTCGTACCTTTGCTGCGGAACGGGCCAAGGACAGCGTCAATCTGTTTGAGACCGTCACCGACCATGCCAAGGCCTTGCTCGCAACGGGCAAACGGGTGTTGTTCGCCAGCTGGACCGAAGGGGCCTCGGACCGTCTGGGGTTGATGCTCAAGGATCATGGCCTTGCCCGTCTGGCGGTGGCCGATAACTGGGCCATGGCGGCCCAGCTTAATCCGGCCTTGCCGGTGCGGGTCGTCCTGCCGCTCGATGCCGGGTTTGAAACGCCGGATCTGGCAGTGATCTGTGAGACCGATATCCTCGGGGACCGTCTGGCGCGCCCGCGCAAGAAACGCCGCGCCAGCAATTTCCTCGCCGAGGCCTCGGCGCTCACGCCCGGCGATCTGGTCGTGCATATGGACCACGGGATCGGACGCTACGAAGGCCTTCGGACCCTGCCGGTCAATGACGCCCCGCATGACTGTCTAGAGCTGCAATATGCCGGAGAGTCGAAGCTCTATCTGCCGGTCGAAAATATTGACCTTCTGACCCGCTATGGTTCGGATTCCGAGACGGTCCAGCTGGATCGCTTAGGCGGCGCGGCCTGGCAGGCCAAGAAGGCGCGGGCCAAGGCGCGGCTGCGGGTCATGGCCGATGGCCTGATCCAACTGGCCGCGGCCCGGGCCCTCAAGACCGGCACCCAGATGGATCCGCCTGCCGGATTGTTCGACGAATTCTGTGCGCGGTTCCCCTATGAGGAGACCGAAGATCAGCTCAATGCCATTGCCGATGTGATCGGCGACCTCAGCAAGGGCCAGCCGATGGACCGGCTGATCTGTGGCGATGTGGGCTTTGGCAAGACCGAGGTGGCGCTGCGGGCCGCCTTTATCACCGCCATGAGCGGCCAGCAGGTGGCCGTGGTCTGTCCGACCACGCTGCTCGCCCGCCAGCATTACAAGACCTTTGCCGCCCGCTTCGAAGGCTGGCCGGTGCGGGTGCGCCAGCTGTCGCGCATGGTTCCCGGCAAGGAAGCCAACGAGACCCGCGCCGGGCTCAAATCCGGCGAAATCGAAATCGTGGTCGGCACCCACGCGGTGCTGTCCGAACAGGTCGGCTTCCGCGACCTTGGCCTCGTGATCGTGGACGAAGAACAGCACTTTGGAGTCAAGCATAAGGAAAAGCTCAAGGCCTTGCGGGCCGATGTGCATATGCTGACCCTGACCGCGACCCCGATCCCGCGCACACTCCAGATGTCGCTGTCGGGCCTGCGGGAAATGTCGATCATCGCCACCCCGCCGGTCGATCGACTGGCGGTGCGCACCTATGTGACGCCCTATGATCCGGTGACGGTGCGCGAAGCCTTGCTGCGGGAAAAATACCGGGGCGGTCAGGCGTTTTATGTCGCGCCGCGTCTGGCGGATCTGGCCGGGATCGAAGCCTTCCTGCGCGAACAGGTGCCTGAGGTGAAGTTCGTCGTCGGCCACGGCCAGATGGCCGCCACCCAGCTCGAAGACGTCATGACCGCCTTCTATGACGGGCAATATGACGTGCTGGTCTCCACCACCATTGTCGAATCCGGGATCGATATCCCCACCGCCAATACCTTGATCGTGCACCGGGCCGATATGTTTGGCCTCGCCCAGCTTTATCAGATCCGGGGCCGGGTGGGCCGATCCAAGGCGCGGGCCTTTGCCTATCTGACCACGCCCCACGACAAGCCCCTGAGCGGGTCAGCGGAAAAGCGGCTCAAGGTGCTGCAATCGCTCGATAACCTCGGCGCGGGCTTCCAACTGGCCAGCCATGACCTCGATATCCGGGGCGGCGGCAATCTCTTGGGCGATGAACAGTCGGGCCATATCCGCGAAATCGGGGTCGAGCTTTATCAGCAGATGCTCGAAGACGCCGTGGCCGAGCTGCGCTCCAAGGGCGAGGGCGTTGATCCGACGCGCGGCTGGTCGCCCCAGATCAATGCCGGGGTCGCGGTGCTGATCCCGGAAGCCTATATCCCCGACCTCAATGTGCGTCTGGCCATCTATCGCCGGGTGTCAGAGGCGGAAAAACTGGAGGACCGCGAGGCCTTGGCGGCGGAACTGATCGACCGGTTCGGCCCGATCCCCGAAGAAGCCGATCAGCTCCTCAAGGTCGTGGGCATCAAGGGGCTGTGCCGTCAGGCCAATGTGGCCAAGATCGATCTGGGACCCAAGGGGGCTGTGATCAGCTTCCGCGACGACACCTTTGCCAATCCCATGGGGCTGGTCCAGGCCGTCCAGAAACGGCCCGGCGACTGGCGTCTGCGCCCAGATCAGAAGCTGGTGGTCAAGGGCGACTGGTCGACACCGGACATGCGCCTTCAGACCGCCGAAAAAATCGTCGCGGAATTGGCGCGTCTGGCCACGACCATCTAGGGATATTGCCGAAGCGCTGAGGGGGGTTAGCCTGCCTCAGCGTGGGTCGGTTCGGGGCGCGGGGTCAGCTCCAGCGCGGCCCGTTCAAGGGCGGCCGCAGCGGATTCGCCCGGCAGAACCTGAGCATAGCCGACATCGAACTCGACGACGAACGGCGGCAAGCCATCGCCGGACTCAAAGGCGGTACAGCCGACCACCGCCGCGATCCGCTCTCCGACCTGACGGGCGGCCTCGACCGTTGTGGCGGGTAGAGCGAGGGCAAACACATCGCCGGACAAGCGTGCCGCCGTATCTTCGGCCCGCACTAGTCGCCCGATCATCGAGCCAATCTGCGGCATGGCCCGATCGAGCCAGCCCCGCGCCCGGGCACGAACCACTTCGGGCAGGTCGGTGATCTTGAGCACGCACAAGGACAGGGGCCGGTTGCGGGCCTGGGCGGCGGTGCTTAAGCGCGACAGATGGACCGCGAACATGTCGCGGGTAAACAGGCCTGTGCCCGCATCGACCTTGCCGCACTGGCGCACGCTTTCAAGCGCGGTCCGGATGGCCCCCTGACGGCGATAGGCCCGCGCCAGCACCTGGACCCGCTGGGCGCTTTCGTCTTCGGGCGTACCGGGGGTGGCCAGATCGCTGATCCCCCGGTGAAAGGCTTCGGCGGGATCAAACCCGTCCTCGCCCCGTAAATTCATCAGGATCGGCACATGATAAAGCCGGGTATTACGGCGCATGCCCGAGGCAATCGACAGGGCCTCAGCTGGATTGCCGCCGCCCCAAAGCACAACCGAATCAAAGGATTTTTCGTGCAGATAGTCAAACGCGCTATAGCTCGAAAAGGCCGCCGTGACTGAAATGCCCATCCGGGTCATGGCGTTGGATAGGGCCAGAAACGACGGCTCGGGCGCGCCCACGGACAGCACGGCCAGGTCCTGATCGGCGGATCCGGGATCGGTCAGGGTCACGCCAAAATCGGCCAGGGTTTCGGCCCGCAGCTTGAATTCCTCTTCGGCCACAGCCGCGCGGACCAGATGCTCCAGTCGCAGGGCCATTTGGTTGGGGTGGGCATCAAACGCCAAGGTCATGTCCCAGATCTGGCGATCGATCGACACGTCCGGATGCAACAGCCCGATCACGGGCAGCATGCGGGGCGCACAGGCGGCGCGCAAGGCGGCGATCAGGCCCGGGAAGGTGGCGAACTGATCGGACTGAAACCGAGTATCCACCAGCACAGCTTCGATTTCGAGATCGGCAACCGCCGCCAACGCCGCGTCATCATGCTGGGCCCAAAGCGAGGGCCAGCCCAGACAGTCCAAGCCATTGGCGAGGGCAAGGCTCAGATCATTGTCGGCCGTCAGGCTCAGGACACGCGCTCGAAACGCCAAAGCTCACTCCTTTACGACGACCGTCGTACTGATCGGCTACCTTAGAAAAAAGCCTATAACAGACCGTCACCAAAAGGCCCATGGCGGGCATTATTTCGGGTCCAGTGCCGAAAATCCTAGCTTTTCCACATGGAACATCAGATCCGCCCCCCGGGTGATCTGTTCCAACACCCTATGTCCGTTTTGGTTAACAAAATGCGGCACATCGATCCGCGCCATGGGATCATCGGCCAAAAGCCAGATCCGGTGACCGGGCGACAGGGCTTCTAAGGCGCGGCGCAGTCGTAAGGTCGGCACCGGACAGCGGTGGCCACGGGCATCAACATGGGCGGCGCTGCGCCAGGGTTCGGCTGGGATATCCGGGGTTTCTGCGGGCACGGGGAGGGCTCTGCCGTTCTTTTGTCGCGAATCTGCGCACACTGGGAC
>DAITMY010000152.1:0-6063 GCA_036834925.1 Asticcacaulis sp. | reverse complement strand
CAGTCGGATTTTGTGCGGCCTGTTGCTGCCCAGACTGTTGCGGTGACGCTTGTTGCTGCTGAGCTTGCTGCTTCACCACCTCGGCCTGAGCGATAATCGCAGCGGGCGTAACCGAGGCAACCGCGGCCCGTACAGAGGCGGGCAAGCTGGCCGACGATGCCTTTGCCGTATTCACCGCCGCCGTAATCACAGCGGGGCTTGCGCCAGATTGTGCGACAACGGTCGCAATGGCGGTCTGGACCGCGGCTTGCCTTTCGGCAGGCGTGAGGCCGGGGCGATCTGCGGCTGCGGCGGCCGCCAAGATCTCTTGAGCCAGTTGCTCGGCCGTTACCGGTGTGGCTTGGCTCGTCGGAGCCTGGGCTTGCACAGGCTGCACAACCGGAGCGGGTTGTTGTGTTTGGGCAGAAACAGACGATGCCGCCGCTAAAGCCGCAAACGCCACTGCCGACAGAAGCGTATTTTTGAACATGATCGAATCCTTAATTTGGGGCACAAAACTATTGCGCGACCCATACGCGCAAAGCGATAAATCAGCAATATAAAATGGACCCAAACGAGAAGAGTCCCAAAAACTATGTTATTTATGCAACCCTTAATCAGTATTCGAATGATTTAAGGCTGAATTTACGTCAATAAACGTTTATATTATACAACAAACATCGTGCAAAAATATTAAAGTAATATGATAGATTTATTCACATCACATAATGAGTGAAATCGCACACTTAAACTAAAAGAATCTCTCTGTAATTCTGATTGTATCGCCCGGATAAACAACAGTCGTTGTGGTTAGTGGGTAAGATTTTTCATCCAATTCATTTGCCCTTTTGATAAATACTTTTTTCTTATCTGCACGATATGTAAACCCTTCAGCACGGGCGACAGCATTCACCACCGTCAGACCGTTCGTATAAGGATACTCACCAGGCTTTTTTACTTCACCGAGTATATAAAATGGGCGGTAGTTTAATATTTCGACATTTACCTTGGGTGCTTTAAGGTAACCTTTTTTGAGCTCATCCTCAATCCGCTGTTGAGCCTGATTGGCCGTGAGACCAAGCAACTTGACCTCACCAATAAGCGGCAAGGACACGGTCCCATTCGACGCGACTGAAAACTCTCCGCCAAGCGTCTCTTCCCCAAAGACGCGCACGCGCAACTTATCGCCCGTGCCAAGCCGATACTCATTCAAAGCCGCAAGCTCTGCCCCCGCGTCTTGGGCAACGGGGTCCACCAAAGCCCTCGAGTCTTGGGCAAACCCTACTGGCGCGGTAACAAACAATACCGACAGGGCCGCAAGCAACCTAAAAATACTTTTGAGCGTCATGAGGTCGTTCTCCCTCATGGTAAATGCCACAGGTTTATATATATGGTGTGACAATCGAACCGCCTGAACGGCCAACGGGCAATAAAATGCACGCAAATCGCGGCTAGCTCAGCACGCCCGCCAAGCCTACTTTTATAATTTTACGCTCCGCCTCAATGAGACGCACAGCCGATAAGACGCCCGAGGCATAGGCCCCCGTATCAAGGCCAATACGCCAGGGCAAATTCTCCACGTCATCGGTCGGGGTGTGCCCGTGCACAACAACCCCATCACAAGCCTTGTCACAATCCAGAAAATCCCGGCGTATCCAGCGAAAATCGGCTGCGGACTGAGAGTCCAACGGAACCCCCGGGCGCACTCCGGCATGAACAAAGACATAGTCACCATTGCGGATCATGTCCGGCGACGTTTGAAACAGCTGCTTATGAGCCTCAGGGACCGCCCGGGAAAACGCCCGCGAAGCCTCGGCCCACGCCACCGCGTCACTCCCGACAGGCGGGGGCGTGACCCCATAAGACAAGAGCGTCTGAGCCCCGCCATAGGTGATCCACGTGGGCCCAAACTCAGGCTCTGCCATGAACTGCAACATGGCTTCTTCGTGATTGCCCATCAGTAGCCGCGCTTGGCACCAGTCTTGTTGCTGCAAGGCCAAAAAAGCCTCAACGACACCCTTTGACTGCGTCCCGCGGTCAACCAAATCCCCAAGACAATAGAGAACGGGGCATTCTGAACGCCCACTTGCCGCCCAGTCGGCCTTCAAGGCCGCCAGCATTCGCTCGAACAGATCCAGCCGCCCGTGCACGTCGCCCATGGCATAGCACGGCTCGGCAACGGACATCGCCGCGCCAGCGTTTTCGTCCGCCTTGGGCCGAAATAGCGCCTTAAACCAAGACATAGTGCGCACCTTCCGCCCACAATCCATTTTGACAAGGTAAATCAAAATTCACCACAAAAATCAATACTCAATAAATCATAAATACAGTTACCAATCCATACACCATCTTACTTAGGCTATTTTAAAAACAACCCTGAGATACTGCACGGGTAAAAGCTGTTTGCGTAAAGCTTGGGGATATAATTAAATGCTGTTATCAGAGCGTCTACGCATCTTCCCTACGCCTTACCTTAAGACGGGCTCAGGTGCGATGGCCTTGATTGGGCTACTTGCGCTCTGCGGCTGCGCAACAACGGGCGCGCCGACAGCACAAAGGGACCCAGCCGCTCACGTGAGCCGGACCGCAAGCGTGGCTCAAGCCCAACAGGCGCGCCTGACACAGGGCGGTCGCATGACCTTAGGGCCTGCGACTGCAGCACCTTACGGCTTTGTTGAGCTGTGCATTCGCTCACCCATCGACTGTGTTCTGGATGCCCCCCAAGTGAGCACGGCATCTCACTGGGCCAATGCCGTGCTTGACGGTCGACAATCGGCGGACAGCGCACCGGATCTCGCCATCCATCACGCCACGGAAGCCTTGGCGGTTGCCGTGGCGCCGAACAGTCACTTTGATTCTGCTACAACAGAGTACGAAGCGGCTTCGGCCACGGACACGCGTGGACACGAAACAGGCGTGGCGATTGTACGAATGAATCGTGCACTTAACCCGGTGTCTCCGGGAGCCGCTCAGGCGCGGCTGCCGGCCCCACTGCAAAATGGGCTCTTGAGGTTCACCGCCATCGCTGCGGCAGATAACTCAGTTGCGGCCACGACTGTTTTGCCGACAATTACGCCAATCCCAAGCGGTCCGTCGCCGGTCTCAGAAGCGACCCTGTTTCCTGAAAACACACGTGAGCTGTTGTCTTTGCTGCGCACAGTTAATCATGCTGAAAACCGCCGCATTCGCAGTGTGCCCGATGCACAAAAGTGGGGGCGAGTTGATCTGTGGATTGCCCCCGAAGGCCCCGACGCAATCGGGGACTGTGAAGACTATGCCCTGGCCAAACGGCGGGCCCTTATCGACGCGGGTGTTCCTGCTACGGCCTTATCGATCGCTTTGGTCCGGACTTGGCGCGGCGAGGATCATGCCGTGTTGGTCGTCAGCACCCAGACCGAGGAATATGTGCTCGATAATCTGATCGGCGATGTCCGGCCGTGGCGAAAGGCCCCCTATATCTGGCTGTCGCGTCAGTCCGCGACCAATCCCTTGATCTGGCACAGCGTAACCTTGTAAATTCTGATCTAAACGTTCAAAAGGCATCTGGTTTGCAGCGCGCCCTCATAGAACGATAATGCCCCCTCTTGATCCAGCGGCTCAGAAAACCTTGATGTCGCTCACGGCCTTGTTCAAGCGTGGCATGGAGCGCAAGCATGTCATCAAACTTACCGTGGCCGCTGCGGGGCTTGCCGTATCCTTGAGTGCGACTTTGGCGGTCGTCAGTCTGACGCAAGGCGAGGCCCTTCCCGTCCCGCCGCTTGGCCGTCCCTTGTCCACGCCACTCACGGCAAAGGTTCACGCCATGGCGCTCTCCGCCGCCGAAAACCCCATGGCGCCAGAGACGACGCAAAATCTTCAAGAGGCGATGGACCTCAATGATCGCGTACTCCAGCAAAGCCCCTTGCAAACGCAGGCTTGGGTCATGCAGGCTTGGCTGGCCTCGATGCGCGATGGGTATTTTTCAGACGAAACGCGTCATGCACTGACCGAAAGCTATGCACGGGTCAGAATTGATCCGGATGCCGGTTTGGATCGGACTGTTCTTATCTTGAACGCTTGGAACCAAGCGGGCCCAGTGCTTCAAAGCGCTGCGCTTTATGAATTGGAAGGCCTCTATCGCGCTGGCCGGGCTAGGCCACTGCGTAATGCCCAAGCGCGCATCACCGACCCTCTGGGCTCTGTGGCCTTGTCCGCACTCCTCGACTTTCTCGACGCAGAGGCCAAGGCTAAGTCTGAGCGCTAGGCCTCAAACTCTTGATTTTGAGGCCTGAAAAGCGTTCAGAAAACCTACAAACCGTTCAGAGCATTGAGCGCCATATCCCGCGCCGCATGATCAAACCCGCTGACCCGCAGGCCGTTGATCAAAACAGCCAGATCCGCATCTGACAGATTGCGCCCCGGCTTGGCCCGTGAGGCATAGGCTTCGGCCACGCGCAAGGCCACTTCGCCCACAGCCTGATCGGATATGGCGGCCTGAAGCGCTAGACTCTGCCCGGCGCTGAGGGACGTCGCCTCTGGGCTGAGGGTCTCGAGAGCGCCTCGCCCCTCTCCCTTGAGCCCACGGGACACCGCCAAGATCAAGGCTAGGCCCCGGACTCGGCTGCGAGCCTTGCCTGCCAAAGTCCCGGCCAGATCAGTTGCTTGCGCAACCAGACCCGCAGGAACCGGTTCCGAACTCGACAAGGCCCGGATCGCCTCATAGGTCAGAGCGCCTTCGGCTGCGGGCTCTGTTTTCATGGCCGACCGCACCGTCTGGGCGCGCGTGAGATCACCCGCTGCGGCCAGCCATGTGGCTAAGCGCAAGGGCTGGCTGAGGGTCTCGACCTGATCGGCGAGGCTTTTCAATTCCGGATAAGCCAGACGCAACAATTGCCGACGGGCGGCACCGTCCCCAGCGCGATCGATCAATAAGGCCAAGGCGGCTTCCCGCTGCTTGAGGTCCTTGCCCGCTCGCAAAACCGCCCACAGGCGGGCTTCGCCCGCCGCCGTGCGATCCTTGGCCAGAGCCGCCCAATCCTTGGCCGACAAGCTCACCGGCTTGGGCGCTACCGGAGCCTCGGCCCCTGCGCTCGCCGCGATTTCCGGCCACAGCACACTGCGCAACGTATCCACGCTGACAAGATCGTGGGCAAAGAGCGTCCGCATCAGGCGCACCCGCGCGCTGGAGGACAGTTCTTTTTCCGAGCTCAGGCTGACGAGCATGGGCAGGGGGGCGTCGCGTACGGCGGCACTCAGATCCAGCGCCAGATGCCGCGACAGCGCCAGTTCCGCCGCATCCCTCGCCGAGGCTTGGGGTTTGGTCTTGCCGCCAAACAGGGCGTAGGCCATCAATCCGTCAAAGCTATTGGTGGCCGGACCGGCCTGCTGATAGAGGCCAAGCGCCAGTTCCGCTGCCGGTTTGTCACCGTTCAGGACATGGCATAGGGCACGAATTTTCAGCCAGTTTCGTCCATTGCGGTTGTCCTGGACCATCTGGGCAGTATCGCAGGCCCCGGCCGTATCGCCGCGCAAAAGCTGCAAATCCGCGCGGGCTTGGCTTAGAGCCGACGAATCGCCCACGCGCGGCGTGCGGGACAGAATCTGAGAGGCGGCTTCCAAATCACCTAGCCGGATCAAGCCCTGAATGCGTCCGGCCAGCAGACCTGCGTCGGTTTCCCCACCGATCGGCCCCCGTGCGCCCGTTGCCAGCACCCGCCGCAACAGGGTTTCGAGTTCAGGCGAAAGCCCTGTAAACGCCTCCTCACCGGTCAATAACGGTCTCAAGACCGATGCGGTTGACCCGGCCCAAAGCCGCTGTGCCTGTTCCGGCGACAAGATCTTCTCCGCCGCATGCCCCGGTGTGGTCCAACCGTCTGGCGCGGTCAGCGGTTGGGCCGCGACCGTGACAATGCCCCCCTCCCGGGCGGGCGCGGTCGCAGGCGTATCCTGAGCGAATACAGGCCCTAGGCCGGTCATCCACAGACCCAAAACGAGCCCAAGACTCCCCGAAACGGACGACAGAGCGGCGCGTTTATTCCTCTCGCGCCTGCGCAATCCGTCTGGGAAAGATTTCGAGGATCGTGTAAATGCCGATAGGACCATGAC
>DAITMY010000151.1:0-6076 GCA_036834925.1 Asticcacaulis sp. | reverse complement strand
CCTTCGAGCTTTGTGCCGGGTCGTAATCTGGTGTTCTTTGTCTATGCGGCGGCGTTGGCGGATCGGCGCAGTATTGACGTGCTGGTTGGGGGGATGTGCGAAACGGATTTCTCCGGATACCCAGACTGTCGCCGCGATACGCTTGATGCCACACAGGCCATGTTGCGACTGGGCATCGGGCGGCCCTATGTGATTGAAACCCCGCTGATGTTCATCGATAAGGCCGACACTTGGGCGCTCACCCATGAGTTGGGTGGCCAGGCGCTAACGGATCTGATCCTTGAGCATACCCATACCTGCTATATGGGCGAGCGCGGGGCGCGGCAGGCTTGGGGCTATGGCTGCGGTCACTGTCCGGCGTGTGACTTGCGGGCCCGGGGGTTTCAGCGCTGGAGGGACGCCCAAACATGACCTATTCGGTCAAGGAAATATTCCTGACGCTCCAGGGCGAGGGCGGTCAGGCCGGTCAAGCCGCCGTGTTTGCGCGCTTTAGCGGCTGCAATCTCTGGAGTGGCCGCGAAGCGGACCGGGCAACGTCGGTTTGTCGCTTTTGCGATACAGATTTTGTCGGAACGGACGGACCGGGCGGCGGAAAGTTTGCAGAGGCCGAGGCTCTGGCCAAAGCGATTGAAGCCCAATGGACGGGTGGGGCGGATCACCGGTTGGTGGTCTTTACCGGAGGCGAGCCCTTGCTCCAGCTCGACGCCGCCTTGATTGCCGCCGTCAAGGCGCGCGGCTTTCGCATTGCCGTCGAGACCAATGGCACCTTGCCTGCCCCTCCGGGCATCGACTGGCTGTGTGTGAGCCCCAAGTCCAACGCTCCGGTTGTTCTGACTCAGGGGCAGGAATTAAAGCTCGTCTACCCGCAGGCGGATGCCCTGCCAGAGCGGTTTGCTGCGCTGAATTTCGAGCGCTTTTACCTCCAGCCCATGGACGGTCCGGACCAGTTGGACAATACCCAAGCCACGATTGCCTATTGCCTTGAGCATCCTCAATGGCGCTTGAGTGTCCAAACGCACAAAGTCCTCGGTATACCTTGATGCTGCGTACCGGAAAGCTTGGCCCTGACCTTGCAAGTTGAGTAGCCGTAGGGGAAGGGTGTCCGATTTCGGGACCCGTCAAGCGAGGTGACCCATGCGGAAGTCGCGTCTAAAGCTTGTTGGATCGGGTGGAGCAGGTAGCGGTGACAAGACCAGCTCAGGTGAAGCAGATTGCCCGCAAAGCGGTCAGCCTGAGCCCGCTTCAGAACACATACTCAACAGTAACCCGTTGGAGGTTCAGGCCCTATCGGTTCCGAGTTTCGTGACCCCCATCGTTCATGAGGCCCCACCAGTCCATGAGGCTTCGGGCTCGCTCGGGGACCGGATCCGCTTACTTCAGCAAGAAGCCCGCGCCTTGGCTTTGCAACAGGTCACAGACTTGGAACGGGCCATGCTCGCCCTTAGCCTCCAGTCGAAAGACATCGCTGAGGGGGGCGATGCCTATCCGGTTGGCGCCCGAGAGTTGGCCCGTAAGCTGGCGGCAGACCTTCCAGCGGTGATCCAGTCCTTACAGGTGATCCTTCGTCGCCAAACCGGGCCGGGTCACTTGGGGAAACCAGTCTGACGCTTAGGCCAGCCAGTTTTGTGGACGCGGATAGGGCTCGCCCTTGGTCGCATAGATCAGGCCAAGGATGCCGCGCACGAGCACCCAGATAAAGGCGGCCCCGAGGATCAAAAGCCCTATCCCAAGGATGGCCGTCAACATGCCGATGACAGACGCGCCAAGGCCAATCCAGAAGGTGCGGATGATAAAGGTATAGTGGCTCTTGGCCCATTCCGGGGCCTGATCACGGCTGACATAAGCCAAGATGAGTGCCACGATCGCCAGAGCCCCCACGGACACGGCGCCACCGAGTAACAGCGCATAGGTGACGATGGGGAGTGTTTTGTCTCCATCAACGCCCATCGTCGGGGTGTGACTGACCGCTGGGCTGGTGGCATCCATGCCGGGTGTCGTGTCCGGTTTTGGATCGTTGGGGGTATCGGTCATGGAGGCCTCCGTCAGGGTTAAAGAACAGAGTCACCTGAAATCGCGGCTTTTGCAACGCACAACATATGAAACCTTTGACAGGACAAGGGTCTCAATCCAGGATTCGGGGCTCAATCGCGGCGTAAGACCACTTCGCACCCTGCGCCGGTCGTGCCTGCTAAGGCCTTGGGCTTGCTGATCCTTACCCGCACGCTCAGGGCGCGGGGGTCGGCCATCAGGGTGTGCGCGAGATCTTCAGCAAAGGTCTCGACCAGGTCAATGTGGCCGGACTCGATCTGGTTCCGGGCGGCCGTCACGACAGTCTCATAGTTAATCGTATCGCCGAGACCGTGGATAGGGTGT
This sequence comes from Asticcacaulis sp., assembly GCA_036834925.1. GTDB lineage: Bacteria > Pseudomonadota > Alphaproteobacteria > Caulobacterales > Caulobacteraceae > Asticcacaulis. The sequence continues at coordinate 3,703 of DAITMY010000151.1, read as the reverse complement.
CGCGTGGCTTCCAGGTCCACATCGATCACGAGCGGCTGCCTCTGGCTGTGTTCGTGCGCATAGATGCCGATGCTGGCCTCAAGCGTCAGGCCCGTGACAAACAAGGTGCGGCGTGTGAGTTGCGCAGGGGCAAGTTCAAGGTTGGTCACTGGAGATATCTCTGGGGACGGCAATGGCGCGGGGGCGTTCATGGGCACACTCCGTTCGCCGGTCGGGGCAAGACAGGCCAGGCCTCAGCCGGACATAGGTCATTGAGGCTGTAATCGGCCCTGTGGCTCCAAGCCCCGGCCGACCAGCGGATCGCGTCAAACGCATCAGCCGTCAGGCTCACGGTATTGGTGGGCGTCTCTTCAATAGACACGCTAAGCACGTGGACAGACGGTGCACAGGTCGCCAGCAAGGCCCTTGCCTTCGCCGTCAGGGCGACCACCAAGGCTTCTGTGGTCGGATCGCCGTCAAAAACCACAATGTGCTTTAATCGGTCTGGTTCTTGGGCCTGGAAATAGCCCAGCAGCGGATCCGAGGCATTGAGCTGCAAGGCGTGATCCAGCGCCTTGTCAATAAAGCCATGCCAGAGTGACTTCAGGGCGTCGAAGCTATGGCTCATGTTGCTTTGGCCCCAGTCGGCGGCCACGGGCGTGCCCAAAACCAGACGGACAAATTCATTGTGGCCGTGCGGCGTCGCGCACTTGGAGGCTGGGTCGGACCACAGCCGGTGCGCCATAGAAAAGCGCCGCGTAAACTCAATCTGGATCATTCAGGACTGGGGCTTCAGCCGTCGTAACAAAGACCGGGACGGGCTGGACCGGAAGCACAGCAAAAACACGAAAGTGGCCGAAAAGTCAAAGTCAGACTGCGTCAACAGGCCTCGCCTACAGAGTTTCCGTTGCGACAGCCAGATCACTAAGGGGTTATCCGGCCCGCGCGAACACGCAAGAGCATTGATTAACGACAAAACTGCCCATAGCTTTTGCCTATAACAAAGATCAATGGAGGGAACGATGCAGGGTTTGATGCAGGCTTGGGGGCTGACACTCGACAAGATCATCACTCACGCCAAGACGTGGCACCCAAATCAGGAAATCGTCACCCGCAGTGTTGAGGGGCCGATCGTCCGCAGCACGTACGGCCAGATTTATGACCGGTCGCGCCGGGTTTCTAACGTGCTCGAAAGTTGGGGGATCGGACTGGGGGATCGCGTGGCGACCCTAGCCTGGAACACAGCGCGTCACATGGAAGTTTGGTACGGCATTATGGGGATTGGGGCGGTGTGTCACACCCTCAATCCGCGTTTATTCCCTCAGCAACTCGCGTGGATTATCAACCACGCCGAGGACAAGGTCATCTTTACCGATTTGACCTTTTTGCCTTTGCTGGATGCGATCCTGCCGCATTGCCCGACCGTCAAGCGCGTCGTGATCTTGACCGACGAATGGCATATGCCTTCGACCAGTCTTCCGGGGGCAGAGTGCTATGAAGCGCTCCTCAAGGACGCATCGCCGGACTGTACCTGGGGCCAGTTTGACGAAAACACGGCGGCCGGTCTTTGTTACACCTCTGGAACAACGGGACATCCCAAGGGCGTACTCTATTCGCACCGCTCCAATTTCCTCCACACCTATATGTGCAACCAGTCAGATACGCTCGGAGCCTCGATCCGGGACACTCTGTTGCCGGTCGTGCCAATGTTCCATGCCAATGCCTGGGGCGTTGCCTTCAGTGGGCCGGCGGTTGGGGCTAAGCTGGTCATGCCCGGGGCAAAGATGGACGGTGCGTCCATCTATGAGTTGCTGGAAACGGAGCAGTGCACCCTGTCAGCGGCGGTGCCAACTGTCTGGCAAATGCTCCTTCAGTACCTCACAGAAAGCGGCAAGTCGCTGAGTACCCTCAAAAAGGTCACGATTGGCGGGGCCGCCGTTCCAGAAAGCCTTATCCGCGCTTTCCACAGCCAGTATGGCGTGCAGGTCAATCATGCCTGGGGCATGACGGAAACCTCGCCCTTGGGGACGGTCAATGTACTAACACCAGATGTGGCCGCTTTGCCGTTCGATCAACAGGTGCCAACCTTGCTCAAGCAAGGGCGTCCGCCGCTGGGCGTTGAGTTAAAAATCGAAGGGCCTGAGGGCGCGCTCCTGCCGCATGATGGCAAGGCTTTTGGACATCTGCTCGTGCGGGGGCCCGCGGTTGCGCGCGCCTATTATCGGGCCGAAAGCGAGTCTGCGCTTGATGCCAATGGGTTCTTCGACACTGGCGACGTCGCGACCCTCGACGCGCAGGGCTATATGCAGATCACGGACCGCGCCAAGGATGTGATCAAATCGGGCGGCGAGTGGATCAGTTCGATTGAAATCGAAAATTTGGCTGTTGGGCACCCCAAAGCCTTGCTGGCGGCGGTGGTTGGGGTCCCCCATCCGAAATGGGACGAGCGCCCTTTACTGCTGATCAAGCTCAAGGACGGCGCGGACGCGACCGCCGAGGAGTTCCAGCAATTCCTGCTCGGCAAGATTGCCAAATGGTGGATGCCCGACGATGTGGTCTTCATCGATGAGATGCCTATGGGCTCTACGGGTAAAATCGACAAAAAAACCCTGCGGCAGCAGTTTTCGGGCTACAAATTGCCATCAATCCCGAATAGTTAAAGTTTGGTAAGATTTCCGGCGCGTTCAGGTCGGTGGGGGAGGGGTAAATGGCTGAGGTTTCCGAGGGGCGTCGTTTGTTAGCCCGCCGAATGGCGCTGTTTGCTCTGCTCTTTAGCCTGATCGCCCCCTTACTGATCTTTTTTGCCGCGGTCTTGACCAAGATGGACGTGGTCGGGGCGGAAATTGGATTCCATTTGCTAACAGTGTCGATTGCCCCAAAGCTGGCCATTTTGGGGCTGGCTTCTGCTGTTTTAATCCTCTTGCTGACCTTGTTTCTATGTCCGACGCGCGCGGGCTGGGTGGCGTTCGGCGCGGCTGTTCTGTCGGGGCTGACGGTTGGGGGATTTGCCCTTTATCAATCTGTCCTACTGGCCTCGCCGCCCGTGTATGATGTGGCCACACGCTGGACGCCAGCCTTGACCTTTTCGCGTGATAGCTTAGCGCAACGCCGCCGCGCGGATGTTCGGCCTGAAGACGCGCCGTTCGTGCCCAAGACAGCGCCCTTGCAATGGTCCGGTCGGTCCGTTGCCGATATCAATACCGAGACCTGTCCCGGCCTCTTGCCAGTAGAGGGCATGAAAAACCATCACAAGGTGGCCGAAGTGCTAAAGGCCGAGGGGTGGACGGTCACGGGCCGCTCGCCTTGGCGCGTTGAGGGGCGGACTGAAACCTTCTGGTTTGGATTATCGAGCGATGTAGTGATTGAAATGCGCGATGGTCAGACGAACCTTCGGATCACCAGTGTTGAGGCGGTACCGGATCTGGGGCGTAACTGCCGTCTTGCCCTTAAACTGCTGAGCCAAATTCGCCCTTTGCGATGAAGGGATCCCGTCGGATCTCGATCAAGCCTTAGGGATCCACATGTCTTGGTCTTGGATGACCTGGCCTTGCTCTTCTAGGTGCTCAAGATGCGCTCGCACGGACTGGCTAGCGGCGGGCCACAGCCGCCGGTCAACGTCCGAATAAAGCGCGGCGACAATCGCAATCGGGGTTGAATAACCGCGTTGTACGGCCATCCGAATCTGTTGTTCGCGTCGTTCTCGGTGGTTGATACAGGCTTCGAT
>DAITMY010000150.1:0-6105 GCA_036834925.1 Asticcacaulis sp. | reverse complement strand
GTTCTTGACCAGGTCGCGCATGCTGATCGCGCCTTGGCCTTCGAGGTTGGGCGGACGGGTTTCGAGGCGCACCACGTGCGGCTGCTGGAGCTGGAGTTCCGCCGCATCTTCACAGGTGATGACGCGCTCGGTCGGGTCGATAAAGGCGGTCAGACAGTTCAACAGCGTGGTTTTACCCGAGCCGGTCCCGCCGGAGATCAGCACGTTACAGCGGCTCGCCCCGATCACGCCAAGGACGCGCGCCCCTTCAGGACTAATGGACAGGAAATTGACCAGGTCGCCCATGGTCAGCTTGTCTTTTTTGAATTTCCGGATGGTCAGGGTCGGTCCGTCGAGCGCCAGCGGCGGCGCGATGACGTTGACGCGTGACCCGTCTGGCAAACGGGCGTCACAGATGGGTGAGCTTTCGTCGACCCGGCGACCGACCTGGCTAACAATGCGCTGACAGATGTTCATCAGCTGCTGATTGTCGCGGAATCGCACATTCGTCAGCTGGACCTTGCCGCCGACTTCGATGAAGACGCGACCGGCCCCATTGACCATGATGTCAGCGATATCATCGCGCGCGAGCAACGGCTCAAGCGGACCATAACCCAGAACGTCATTGATGATGTCCTGGACCAGGCTTTCCTGTTCCAGAACCGACATCGAGACGCTTTTGATCGCGATCAGTTCCGCGACAATGTCGCGGATCTCTTCGGAGGCGCTCTTGTGATCGAGCTGGGCCAACTGGGCCAGATCAATGGTGTTCAGCAGCGCATTAAAAATCGCGGTTTTGGTCGCGTGATAATAGTCGCTGTGTTCCTTGACGATTTCCGTGACCGCCTGTTGGGCCTTGGTCAGTTGCGCCAAGGCCTCTGTCATGCGGGGCCGTTCGCCGTCGCCCTTGGTCGGAGAGGGGCCGCTATCCTGAATCTGCGGCAGATCAGACAAAGGCGCTGAGCTTTTCGACGACTGCGGGACGGGTGTGGCCTGTGCGTCAAGGTGCTGCGGGCGTGTGGAAATTTCTGCACCCGGTGCGGCCGGGGGCGGGGCCTTGCGCGCAGCCAGAGGCGCGGCGGGGGCATTTGCCGCAGCAGAGGACGGATTTTGCCGCTTCCCGAACACCCGAGCTTACCTCTTCAACAGTCGCGACAGGAAGGATGTCGGCTTGGGTTGCGCCACTTCACGTCCGGTCATGATCCGGGTCATGGATTCCAAGGCCTCAACCGCTTTGCTCTTGGCGCCAACCTCGACCAGCATCTGGCCGTTGTTGGCCGCATCCCCGAACAGCTTGGCATCAAACGGGACTTCAACCGAGGGGGTAATGCCGACCGCTGCCGAAAAGTCTTTTGCCGGGATTTCGGGACGGCCCGGAATACCAACTTGATTGAGGATCAGGCGCGGCGGGGCGTCGTTAGGACGGGCCGCGCGGATCAGATCGACCATATTCTTGGTGTTGCGCAGGCTGGCCAGATCCGGCACCGCCACGATCACGACATCGTCTGCGGTCAAGAGCTGACGGCGAACCCAAGCGCTCCACTGGTGCGGCAGGTCCATCACCACATAGGGGGCGAGCTTGCGAATTTTCTGGCTCACATCCTCAAAGGTGGTGGCGTCGATGTCAAAGTCCTGGTCCAGCACGGCCGGAGCGGCAAACAGCGACAGGCGCTCGGTACACCGCGCCAGCATCCGGTCGAGCAGGACCGGGTCCAGCCGGTCCGGCGTGCGCAGAGCATCGGCCAGACCCTGGGCTGGGTCCTGGTTGAAATCTAGGCCCGCCGTGCCAAAGGGCAGATCACAATCGACCAGCACCGTATTGGCCTGCATCGACTGGCTGATCATGTGCGACAGATTATGGGCGAGGGTGGAGGAGCCCGCCCCGCCGCGCGCCCCGACAAACGCGAGGGTGCGGCCCACAAACGGGCTGGCCGGATCGGCATAGAGGGCACCAATGGTGCGGATCAGTTGGACCGGCTGGACCGGCGTGACCAGATATTCGCTGACCCCGCGCCCCATCAGTTCGCGATAGAGGCGGATGTCGTTGAGGGCGCTGAGAACAATAACGCGCGTTCCGGCGTCACAGACCTCCGAAAGCGCGTCCATCTGGGCCAGGATCGAAGCCTGAGGGGCATCGGTCTCGACGATGATCAGTGAGGGGGTCGGTTCTTCCTGATAGCTTTCAATCGCAGCCGCCAGGCCACCCTCGCGGCACAGGACCTCGGCGCGGGACAGCCGTCGGTCTGATGCAATGCGTTGCGCCACGACATGCGTGTCGTCACGCAAGGTGAACAGATGAATGCTAATCCTTGGGATCGTTATGCCAGCCCCTTCGGCGCTATCAGGCAAGGCTTCTGGACTGACCGCGGATGTCGTGACGGTGCTGGACGGACGAGGGGGCGCAGGGGGCGGAGCGGCCACCGGTTCCGGGGCAATGGGGTCTTCAAACGACGCAGACAAGGCCTCTTCGGATAACCGAAAGTCGCCGTCGAGGTCCAGCTCATGGGGATCCGCTTCCGGAACACCGAAACGGTCTTCCAGGTCGAAATCGTCGTCAAACGGATCCCGGTTCTGTATTTTGCCGTTCATTTACTGCACCGCCTTTGAAATGACACCGCTAGCCTTAGCATCGGTTTCCGACGCCGTGATCTGGCCTTTACGGTACTTATCCAACACGGTTTCGCGCCGCGCGGCATCTGCGGGGGCAAGCGGCGCCGGCCCTTGAAGGTCACGCGGATCGGCGATCTGGGCCGCCAGATTGGCATTCACTGCACAGCCAAAGTTCGCCGGGGCAGCATTGGTGGCCGTGCTCGACAGGTTCTCAAAGACCTGACCGCAGCGTGGTACTTCGGCGTGGACCCGGCGATAGGTCAAGAGCACATGGGCCGGGTTGGTTCCGCCCGTGATCAGACGCACCCGATGGCCCGCCAAACCCTGGCTGAGCAGATGGGCCTGCATGGCATAGCCGACCTTTACCGCCGCTCCGTTGCCCTCGCCTCCCGGGATCGCCAGCTCGATCGTCCCGCTCGGGTCATCTTCGGCGCGCAGAACGTACTGACGTAAGACGGTCTTTTGGTTTGCAGACAGCCCGGTCGCATGGGCGGCAAAAGGAACCGCTTCAGACGTTTCCAGCGCACGCAGGGTGTGTTGGCTGCCGGGGGTGATGGCCGCAGGGTTCTGAACCGGCCCGCCCAAGGTCGTGGTGCCACCACAGGCACTCAGCGCAAGGACGGACACAGCGCTCAGGGTCAGAAGGCTTAGGACGCGTGACATGCCGAAATCCTATTCGATGACATAGCCCACCGGGCCTTGGAAGGGCGGGGTGCTGCTGGGGATCGGACGGGCGGCCGGATTCTGGCGCACAACCTTATTGAGTTTGCCGAGGAGCACAGATTCTGTGTCGGTGGCGGCGATCAGGCCATCGGCCGGGGTCTGCATCCGGTCCGGGCTTGTCGCACTGACCAGATAAGGCGTGACGATCACGACCATCTCGGTTTCTTCATTGAGGAAGTCGCGCGAGCGGAACAGCGTGCCAAGAACCGGAAGAGTGGTCAGGCCGGGCAGGGCATCGATGGTTTGTTTCATCTTGCTCTGGGTCAGGCCCGAGATCATCAGCGAGCTGCCGCTCGGCATTTCGACGGTCGTGTCGGTTCGCCGAACGTTCAAACCGGGCAGCGTGAGATTATTCGTAAGGGTAAAGGCCCCGATGTTGGTGATTTCTGACACTTCGGAGCTGATTTTCAGCGAAATGCGGCCTTCGGAGAGCACGACCGGCGTAAAGCCGAGGCCCACGCCGAAGGGCTTGTATTCGACCGTGATCCGGCCTTCAGCATCTTGCGATACCGGAATGGGGAATTCACCCCCGGCGAGAAATTTTGAGGATTCGCCGCTGACGGCTGTCAGGACGGGCTCCGCCAGGGTGCGCACGAGACCGGCCCGTTCAAAGGCCTGGATCATGGAGCGCATCTTGTTCAGGCCGTCACTGCCGACCGTGTCCAGCGCACCGGCCAGAGGATTGCCCTTGGCCCGAAGCACGGCGTCCGTGGCCTTGCCGGTGACGGGGTCAATCACCTTGACGAACGGCTGCTTGGTGGTGTCGTGATCCATCCCGATGCTGCTGCCACCGAGATATTTGCCATTGACACCAAAGTTGGGCGCATAGCCGAAGGAATACTGGGGCTCGCCGACCTGGTTGTAGATCGCCTGGGTATTGAACCCGAGTTGTTTGATCGCTGTGCGCTGGACCTCAACAACGCGCACTTTGATCGTGACCTGATCGCGACCGGCAATCGCCATCATGTTGATGACCTTGTCCGGGCTGTCGACGAAGCGGCGCGCCAGATCGGCCGCCTGCTGAGCTTGAAGCGGTGTAGCAGCGACACCCGACAGGATCAGGCTGTCATTGAGCGCTTCAACCTGAATGCGGCTGTCCGGCATCAGGCGGCGCAGGGTATCGGTGATCTGGTGCGTTGGGGCATCCACCCGCACCGTCAGGTTCAGGATCTGACGACCGGCGCCATCAAGAAACACCGCATCCGTCAAGCCCGGCTTGAGGCCCATGATAAAGATCTGGCGTGGGGTGCGCAGCACGGCTTCGGCCACATCCGGATTGGCCAGGATCACGTCGCGGGCATCGACCGGCAATTCGACCATAGCCGTGCGGCCCTTGGCCAAATTCAGGTTGCGGCTGGTGCCCGCGCTGGCCCCGAGGTCCACCTTCAGGGTCGATTGAGCCAGAACTGGGAGCGGCGCGGCCAACAGACTGGCGCTCAACAACAAACCGCCCAAGGCCATGCGGCCAGTGCGGATCAAAACCTTATGCGTCATGGATTGGCTTGAAAAGAAAGGCGGCGATCTCATCGGTTTACGGTGACCTCCGAGGGCTGTCCGTTACGGAAAATGCGGACGGTCTGAGAATCCGGCTGGGTGGCAACCCGACCGCTGGGTTGATCCCGATCGGCATAAGAGCGCAAAACCAAGCTCAGGGTTCCTTGGCTGCGCGCGAGGGAAAGGGCTTCCGCATCCTGCGGGGAAACTTCAAAGGTGGCGGTGGCCCCGACGACGGCGGTTTGCTCAGGCGTCGGCTGGACGCTTTGGTCGACGGCAAGCACACGAATGTTGCGCAGAGCGGTTTCAACCGAACGACGGTTCTGGCCCCAGTCGCGGGTCACGAGGATATCGACCGAATCGCCGGGCAAGATAAATCCGCCTGCGCCGTTCTCGACATTGACCCCCACGGCCATGGCGCGCATACCGGGGCGCAAGACCGCCGCAAGATAGCCGCCTTCATTGACCCGGACGATCTTGGCGGCGACCAAGGCTTCACCGGCCTTGAACGGTTCACGCACGGTCGCACCAATGAATTCATCGACCGTTCCGGTTATGCCTAACAGGTCACTGGTGACCTGTGCGGCTGCTGTGGTCGTTTCATCGAGCGGTTTCGCTTCGTCGATTACTTCTGAGCTTTTCAGGGTGACAGGCTGTTCGGTGATGTAATCGGGGCCGATGTCCATGATCGGCATGTCTTTCCAGACCAAATGCTCTTTGGTCAGGCGGGTTCCGACCGGCAAAGCGAGCGCTGTTGTCAGCACGCGGGCCGTCACGGGCGCAGCCTCAACCTTGGCCGAAGCAGCCGGTGCGGGCTTGGGTGACATCATATTGTTGACCACAAGGGCCAGCAAAACGGCGGCTGCCCCTGCGGAAACCAAAATGGCGATCTGAGCCGGCTTCATGCCCCGTCCCTGTTCTCTGGCCTATTCGCGAATGGGACTTCGTTCCTGCTGGTCGGCACAGGTGCACTTTGAAAACGCACGGACACCGATCTCGCACAGGGACTCCCCATCGGGCGCAAGATCGTCCGTAGATAGTTAACGCCTCCCTAAGACGCGTTAAACTTTCCTTAGAAACTGAAACCGGTTAGGCCGGCGAGACGGCTCAAAGGGAAGGCAGCGATCCCGCCAATGGCAATCGCGACACCGTAAGGTACGGACCCATTTGGAGCCATGAGGTTTTCCAGCCAGCGCGGAGGGCTGGCAAAGAACGGCTTGGCATAGGCGCGTAAAGATAAAACAATCAGGGTCAACCCGCCCCCAGCTAAAGCCGTGTAGGCAATGAAGGGCAAAACAG
>DAITMY010000149.1:0-6133 GCA_036834925.1 Asticcacaulis sp. | reverse complement strand
ATACCAGATTTCATTGGCCAGTTCCGCGCCTTCCGCATCAAAGGCCTGAAAGCGCATAGCATTGGAATGGGCCTCAAAGGTGATCTCATAGTCAAAGACCACATCCGTCGCCGGATCAAAGCCGATCGCGCGCCCGTCGTTGAGCGTTACGGTCTTCTCAGTCTGGATTTGAGCAAACAGCGCCTCAGACACGTCCGGATCCAGACTGTCCGGCCGCTGGCCCGCCAGACCGAGGCACAGGGCCTTGTCTGTCGCATGGCCCTTGCCGGTCCAAGCGAGAGAGCCATAGGCCGTGGCCTTGAGCCGGGCGACCGAGGCGTGCCCGCCTGGAACACCGCACAGCAGGCGCTCACGAAACAGAAATCCAGCCCGCATCGGGCCGATCGTATGCGAGGAAGACGGGCCAATCCCGATCTTGAACAGATCATTGAAGGCCACAGGAAACTCGGGCGCTACGCGCGTCTGGGCGCTGTCTGCTGCTAAAGTTTTCGAGTCTGAAAGAGACGTTAAAGACATTTTTGGGTGCTCTCCGCGGTATCGCTATGAAACCCCATCTGTCTTTGTGCCTGAGAACGTTATTCCGTCGGCGGGCCGCCCGGAGGCGCACCACTTTCCAGATTTACAGACCGCGCCGGTCCTTTGGCCTGAGAGTTTCCGGGGTGGTTGCTCCTTCGGCGCCTGTTTCCGTAAACGGACAGGTCTCTCCCATGCGCGGCGTCAGAAAAGGGTGCGAACCTCCGTGTCGTGTGCGGACCGTCTTAATGCGGTTTTGTCTCAGTCTTGAGCCTGCCCATATTCCTGCGGATTTATGAGCGGTCAACAGGGGGTAAGCGATTGTCCCACAAATTGTTGCATCCGATACAGACCAATCAAGGACCACTTGTAAACCATTAAAAGACTTACGCCTTCAGACAGGCGTTCAAGCCCTGGGTGCGCACGGTTCCCATGGCCGCCCGGATCCGGCTGGCACGTCGGGCCACATAGGGGCCAGAGCCCGAAGCCTTCCATTTGCGGGGACTGGGCAGAATCGCCATCAGCTTTGCCGCCTCACCCGGAGATAACTTCCTGGCGCTCTTGCCAAACCAGTGACGCGACGCCGCCTCGACGCCATAGACGCCCGGTCCCATCTCAGCGACATTGAGGTAGTGCTCCAGGATCCGGCGCTTCGGCCACACAGCCTCGATCAGCACCGTTCCGTAGATTTCAAGTCCTTTGCGCACCCAACTGCGGTTCGGCCAAAGGAACAGGTTCTTGGCAGTCTGCTGCGAAATGGTCGAGGCCCCACGTCGCTTGTCGCGGTTACGGGCTTTCTGGCGCTCATTATAGGCCATCGCCTTATCGATGGCCTTGAAATCAAAGCCATTATGCTCGCAGTAGTTCGCATCTTCCGCCGCAATGGCGGCAATGGGCAGGTCGGCGTCCATGTCCTTGAGCGAGATCCAGCGATAGGACAACGGCTCGCCCTCCATCGCCCGGATCGCCATAAGCGGCGTGATCGGGGCCGGGACAAACCGATAAATCACCGTCAGCAACAGGGGCAGGCCAAACACCAGAAAGGCCAAGGCAAACAGCCCCCGACGCAGCCAGACCCACAGGCCGGATCGCTTCACCGCTTCTGCATTCCCCTCAGACGCCGCCATTTGGCCCCCGCAAACTGCCAATAGTCTGATCTATACTCTCCGGACCTCGCGTCTGGCGCAAGGGTCGAAGCAATTTCAGGCCTCGGCCTCAAAGATCACAGCATACCCATCCTCGTCGCCAAACGCGACGCGATACCCGTCTGGGGAAATCGCCAGAGCGGAAATGGGGCTGCCCTTGTCACGGCGGATCCATTCGATCCCCCCTTCGCGCAACTCGGCGATCCAGACCCGCCCGTCATCCAGCCCCCCGGCTAGCAAGGTTTCCTCTTCGGCCCCCGCCACGCAGGTAACGAGTGCGCCCTCTTGGGCATTGATCTCCGACGCCTGTTCACCCATCGGTCCATTGGCCTTGAGGAACGGCCAGACCACCGCCCCTTGCGCCCCCGCCGTGGCCAGCAGCTTGCCCTTGGCCAAAAAGCTCAGTGTTCGGATCTTTGAGGGATAACCGCCCATGCGCATGTCTTTGCTGTCCGACAGTCGCCAGCCGTGCAAGGCATTATCCTGCATGGCGGTGATCAAAAACTTGCCGTCCGGGCTATAGGCAATGCGCGTATGGGATCCGGCCCACTTCAGGAACTGGGGCTTCTGGTCTGCGATGCGTGAGAACCACACGGCCGCCCCGTTATAGGTGGCACAAGCGAGCTTGCGTCCCTTGGCGTCAAACGCCAGATCCGCCACCGTGTGACTGTGGGCAAACAGCCGGATAAACTTTGCATCGCCCAGATCCCGCACATGAACCTCGCGGCCCGTGGCAAAGGCGATCAGATTGGTGGCCTCAGAGACCGCTAGGGCATCAATCCACTTACCCGGAAAGCGCGCCAGTTCGACCGCGCCCGCTTCTGCCGTCGACCAGACCACGCGGCCGTCGTCGCCGCCCGTTATAACCCCAACCCCACTGGGGTGGATCGCCGCGCAGAGAATGGCGGCGTCCGGATGCGCCTCAACACTGGCCTTGTCGGCAAAGTGAACGCAGCCATCGCCAAGGGCAAAGATCGCTTGGCTGGCGCTATCGAACAGAGCGGCCACGACATAGGCCCCAAAATGAAACTGCATAGACTTACCCCGCCACACAGGCGCGGAACCCGGCCTCTAGGGCCGCTGGATCCAGATCACGCCCGATGAACACCGCCCGGCTCTGACGCGGGTCGCCCTCGGCCCAAGGACCTTGAAGGTCGCCTTCGAGGATCATGTGCACGGCCTGGAACACTAGACGCCGGTCTTCGCCGGCGACATGGATAATCCCCTTGGCGCGCAGGATGTTCTGGCCCTGCTCCGCCAACAGACCATCGAGCCAGCGTGTGAACTTATTGCCATCAAGGGGCAGCTCAGACGACAGGGCAATCCCCTTGATATCGTCGTCATGAGTATGGTCGTGCCCGTGCCCATGATCGTGACCGTGATCATGATGATGATCGTGGCCACAGTCGGGCGCACAGTGATCGCCATGATCATGGTCGTGGCCATGGTCATGCGATGGGGCCGCCTTACCCAGAAACTCCGGCTCCAGCGTCAGGATCCGGCCGAGATCAAAGCCCTGACGGTTTAGGATCTGGTCGAGCGGCACATTCCCGCGCTGCATCCGCCGAATTGGAGCCAACGGGTTTAGACGCCGCAGGCGGGCTTCGACCGCAGCCAGTTCCACCTCGGACACCAGATCCGTTTTGTTCAACAGGATCTGGTCGGCAAAGGCCACCTGCTCGCGGGCTTCACGGCTATCGTCCAAACGCAGCATGATGTGCTTGGCATCGACCACGGTCGTGACACTGTCGAGGGTGGTGCGCGCCTTGGCATCTTCGTCGACAAAAAAGGTCTGGGCAACAGGGCCCGGATCGGCCAAGCCGGTCGTTTCGACAATAATCGCGTCAAACCGGCCCTTGCGCTTCATCAGACCGGACAAGATCCGGATCAGGTCACCGCGAACCGTGCAGCAGACGCAGCCGTTATTCATTTCAAAGACTTCTTCGTCGGCCCCGACGATCAGATCATTGTCGATGCCGATCTCGCCGAATTCGTTGACGATCACCGCATAGCGGCGGCCATGGTCCTCGGTCAGGATCCGGTTCAGCAGGGTGGTCTTGCCCGCCCCGAGGTAGCCCGTCAGAACGGTTACAGGGATCTTGCCGATGGGAGCGGCAGAAGCGGTCTCGGTCATGCATATACTCTGGGCTTGGATCTAGAGGCGTCTGCGCTGTCCGCGCGCCCGTCTGTAACGCAAGTGGCCCGGACAGGTGCAAACGTCAACCTTCGAGGTGACCGCCCAGGGGCAGACGGCGGATCAAACCGCCCTGAGACCCCAGCACCGCAGAGGCCACAAACAGCACCGCCGCCGACAGGACCATCACGGCCCCCGGCTCAGCGTTCAGGACCGAGGCCAGCCATAGGCCACAGCCGCTGGCCAGGGCCGAGATCAGCACCGCGGCCCCGACCTGGGAAAAGAAATGCCGCGCCCAGAACCGCGCCGCCGCCGCTGGGATCATCATCAGCCCAACAGTCATCAGCGCCCCAAAAGCCCGGAACCCCGCCACCAAATTGATGGCCACAAGGCACATCAGTAACAGATGTAACAGCGCTTCTGGCCCGCCCTGTCCGCGCACAAACACCGGATCCGCTGAGGCCGCCACAAACCCTCGCAGAAACACCGCCAGCGCCAAAACCGTCGCACTGGCCGCAAGGGCCGAAAAAATCAGGCCCGGGGTATCCAGCGCCTTCAGATCCCCGAACAAAAGGCTGTGCAAGGTTTCGGCGTTCTGATGCTGACCAAAGATCAAGACCGCCAGCGCCATGGCACTGAGGTAAAGGACGGCAAAGGAGGCATCTTCAGGCAACAGACTGCCGCGCGCGATCAAACCGGAAGCAGAGGCGACGATCAGGCCCGCCAAAAGCGCCCCGATCGTCAAGGCCCAAGGGTCAGGCCCGACGAGCAAAAAAGCAAAGGCCGCACCGGGCAGGATGGCATGGGCCAAGGCATCGCCCATCAGGCTCATGCGGCGACTGATCAGCAACACCCCCAGCGGGGCCGCCCCAAAGGCGAGGGACAAGGCCCCGGCGATCACCGCTGTTAAAGCAACCGGCACAAGGGTTTCAGGGGACACGGCAAGACTAGCGGCCTCGCTTGGGCCGTGCGCATGAAGGGGCATACTATCCCTGCCTCCGACAAATATGGGCGTGATCATCAAACGCCTCGCACAAATGGCGGGCGCGATGCAGATGCGCCTCCGTCAGAACCTCAGACGGCGCGCCCCAAGCGACCGGCTCGCGCGCGAGCAACAGGACTGTGTCGCCACAGGTCTCTGCCATCGCCAGGTCATGGGTGACCATCACCACCAGCCGCCCCTCAGAGGGCCATTGACGCACAAGCGCCATAAGATCCTGGGCCGTGCGCTGGTCGGTGGCCGAAAAGGGTTCGTCCAGCAAGATAACCCGCGCCTCCTGAAGCAGTACGCGCGCGAACAGGGCGCGCTGGAGCTGCCCTCCGGAAATGCTGGACAGGGCGCGTTCTTCAAAGCCACTGAGGCCAACCGCCTGCAAGGCATGGGCGAGGGCATGACGGTCCTTGGACGTGATCTGGCCAAACAGGCCTCGACGTGCCCAGAACCCAAGGGACACCAACTCACCAAGCGTTGCCGGAAAGGCCCGGTCGATCCCCGGATCCTGAGGCAAGTAAGCAAGATCCGCTTTTTTGAAGCCGCTCCGAGTGATGCGGCCAGACAGTGCCGGCAAGGCCCCGGCCAAACCCTTGAGCAGAGTCGACTTGCCCGACCCGTTCGGCCCTACCACGGTCGTTAGACTCCCGGCCCGAAATGTCCCGCTTATGTGGTGCACCGCCGGGTGGCGTTCATAGCCGAAGGTCACATCGTCGAGGCGGATTTCTGTCACAGCAGACGGAGCCTTAGCGCTCTGGGATACACGGGATGGGAACAAAGCGCTCATGGCTGAGGGGCTTCCTGGGCCGGTGCCGCAGCGGGTGGTGTCGCTAAGGCCAGCCCGACAGCGCCCCAAATCAGGCCCAAAGCCAAGGCGGCCAAGGCCAAGCGTAAGGGCAGACCAGCAAAAAACAGGTTGGTGTGGCGCAATGACATTCGGTCCATATAGAATGTTACACGGTAACCGGTAAGGTGTGCGCCCAACAAACCGTGCAGAAACGGCTTTTCCGGGGGCGAAAATAAAAACCTGACATTCGTACGGGCCAAACATTGACTCTTAGGTTCGCGCTTGTATAAGTCCCCCCCTCTCGTCCGCGGGTATCTCGCGGGCGCATTCCTTTTTTTGCGCAACAAGAGGCGCCCGACCGATGTATGCGGTGATTAAGACCGGCGGTAAACAGTTCCGGGTTCAAGCTGGTGATCTTCTCGTGGTCGAGAAGTTGGACGGCGAACCGGGCGCTGAAATCCGTTTTGAAAATGTGCTGATGCTGGGCGATGATGCCGGCGCAGTCGTGGGAACCCCCTCGGTAGACGGCGCTGCCGTCACCGGCACCCTGATCGAAACCCGTA
>DAITMY010000148.1:0-6136 GCA_036834925.1 Asticcacaulis sp. | reverse complement strand
GTACCAGAACGGCACGCTCAGATGGCACACAAGACCCGGATACATGAGGCAAACATGGCCAGCGACATCGACCTTCATCTCGGCAAGCGCCTGCGTCGGCGGCGGCGTCTGCTGGGCCTGACCCAGCAACAGCTCGCCCTCGCGGTCGGCATCCGCTTTCAACAGATCCAGAAGTATGAGTGCGGGGCCAACCGCATCTCGGCTGCCCGGCTGTGGCAACTGGCCAAGGCGTTGGAAACCCCGGTCAATTACTTCTACGACGGTCTGAGCGACGACCGGATCGAAGCGATCGAGACCCAGAACGACGGCATCGAGATGTTTTCGCGCAAAGAGACTCTCGACCTGATCCAGGCCTACTACCGCCTGTCAGAGCGTCCACGTCGTCGCTTATTGGATCTGGCCAAATCGCTCAATTCGGACAACGAACAGGCGGCCTAAGGCTGAAAACGCCCTTATTTGGGCTGTTTTCGCTTGCCAGATACGTTTTCGGCACTAAAGCGGGGGCATGACGACCCCCCTTTCCGAGGCCGCCCTGGCCCGCTTTGAATCGTTTGCCTGTGATCTGGCGCGTCTGGCTGCCGGCGAGACCTTGCCGCGTTTTCAGGCCTCTATCGAGACGGTCAATAAGGCTGCGCCCGGCCAGTTCGATCCGGTAACCGCCGCTGACCGGGGCGCGGAAGCCGCGATTCGGGCGCATATCGCCGCGCATTTTCCAGATCACGGTGTGATCGGCGAGGAATATGGCGAAGACCGCCCAGAAGCCGAGTTCGTGTGGGTGCTGGATCCAGTGGATGGCACGCGCGCCTTTATCTCGGGCCTCCCCTTGTGGACGACGCTCATCGCCTTGCGGTACCAAGGCGTGCCCGTGGTCGGGGTGATAGCCCAGCCCTGTCTCGACGAAATCTTTGCCGGAACCCGGCTCGGGGCCACCCGGCATCGGCGAGGCGAGACCAAAGTGATTCGCGTACGTGACTGTGCTGATCTGACACACGCCCTGATCGCGACCACGGACCCCTATCTGTTTACCCCAGCTGAGCTTGGGGCCTTCAATCAAGTGCGCGACACCGTTCGGCTGTGCCGGTTTGGCTGTGACGCCTATGCCTATGCCATGGTCGCCAGCGGCCATATGGATATGGTGATCGAAAATTACATGATTAAGCCGTGGGACGTTGAGGCCGCCATTCCCCTGCTGGAGGGTGCGGGCGGTTTGGTCACGGACTGGCGTGGCGAGCCCATCGGTCCCCGCGGCGGTCAAATGGTCATCAGCGCTAACCGCACAATCCTCGATCAAGCCCTTGTGGCCTTACGCCGATCTGCCCTCTGAGGCCCCCCCTCTTAAGAGGGGGCTTGTAGGGTAAAATCAATGCCGACGGCCCGTCACACTATCCTGTGCGGGATCATCAAATCCCGGTGTCGTAAAGGCGGTAGAGACCACACCCGTTCCCAGTCCCGTCAGCGTCACGGGACTGGACTCATCCGAGTCTGACATCACCACAGGCGCTTCTGGAATGGCCTCTAGCCCGCCGTCAGAGGCTTCGCTGAGGGTAAAGCTATGAAGGCCGGGCTCAACGCCGTCTTCGGCAAGGCCCCAGCTTTCCGGACGCGGCGCGACACGATCGGCCAGCGCCTCAAACTCGGCAAAGAACACGGCGCGCTTGTCATCGGTCTCCATGAGCACTTCATGCTCACTGGCATTGACCTCGACATAGCGAGCCTCACCAAGGCGTTTAGACAGAAGTTTCGCCGCAGCCTTATTGACGATGCTGTCTTCGCCGGCCTGCACCAGCGTTATAGGCACCTTGAGGCGCTTCAACACCTTGGACTTCATCACCCGGTCGCCCACATCAAGGGCAAAAGCCAGCCAGCCCCAAGTTGGGCTGCCCAAGGCTAAGTGCGGACACGCGAACAGCTGTTCACGCCAGCGTTCATAGCGCACGCGGTCACTGGTCAGAGCGTTGCTATCAAAGGTGTGCTCGAACGGATCATCGAACAGCTCCGGCACATAGTTCGGGGCCTCGCCTTGACGTACTTTCCAGCGGGTGTTGAACGCAACCGCCCACATCGAATGGCGGCCTGTGCGAATGCGCAGCATCGGCCCGGAAAAAATCGCGGCATCTATCCGCGTCTCGCCCTCAATCAAGCTGAGCAGATTGATGGCGGCGCCCATGGAATGGCCCAGCATAAGCCAAGGCTTGGGGGCACGGTCCTCAAAGGCATCCAAGAGCCGCCCGAAATCGTCCATAAACTCGTCGGTCGTCCGGGCGTGCCCCTTCAGGCGTTCGGACAACAGGCGGGCGGACAGGCCTTGGCCCCGCCAGTCGTGGGCTACAACGGCAAAGTCCCGCGCCAGCAGGTCCCGGACCGTTTCATAATATTTTTCAATCGGTTCGGCTCGCCCCGGGCTGACAAACACGGTGCCACGTGCCGGTCCTTCCGGCGCCCAGAAGCCAACCCGTAGCCGCAAGCCGCCGGCGCCACGGAACCATTCCCCCTGGCCTCCGGGCGGGCATTCCGCCCCGGGAACCGACATCAGCGGGGCTTGGGTCGACAGGGCGGCTATCCGGCTCACGCGGGCTTCCTAAACTTCAGAGTCATGCGGTCACTCTCACCGATCATGTCATAAGCTGAATGATCAAACGAGGGGTTATCCGGCTTCCCCCTTGGCGCACTCAGGCGCTGCGGAGGCAGGGTCCAGACACCAAAGGGATGATCCTTCGTATCTCTGGCGTTCGCGTTAATCTCACTGGAATCAACAAAGGTAAAGCCACTCTCGGCGGCCAGCTGTTTGACGAAGCCTTCTTGAACGTAACCATTGGTCGCTGCGGGGTCTTGGACCTGCCCGGCATCGGCGCGGTGTTGCTCGATTCCCAGAATTCCGCCGGGCTTCAGAGCCGCAAAAGCATCGGCAAAGGCTTTTTCCGCGATACCGGCCGCCATCCATTCATTGAGCGTGCGCATGAACAGGACGCAATCGGCCATACCCGCTGGGTAAAGCGGCCCGGATGTCGGGCCAAAAGCGCTGTAGTCGATCTTGCCATAGAGCTTTTGGTTGGCATCGAACACGCCCTTGAAGCGGGTCATGATCGCTTCGGCGGCGGGATCCGGGTTCAGACCCGTCTGAAACTGGGCGGCGACATATTTCCCCTGCCCTTTGGCCAGATAAGGAGCCAAAATCTGGGTCAGCCACCCCGCACCCGGCCAGACATCAATCACCGTCATACCCGAGGTGATCCCAAAAAACCCGAGGGTTTCTTCAGGGTGACGCCATTCATCCCGCGCCTTGTCTTCGGGGGTGCGCCATGCGCCATTGACGGCCCAAGCCAAGGTCCCATCCGCTTTGGCCTTTCCCTCGCCCCCATTTCCGCCAGACTCTGGTTTAGCCGCGGGGGGCGTGTTGCCGCCCGACTCAGCGGAGCACGCCCCCAAGCCAGCCAGCACACTCCCAGACAGGGCTGTCAGAGCCAGCCCGCGTCCGAGCAACCGCCTGCGGGATAGCATGAGGTCGACCCCGATACGGCCGTGTTCCAAACTGGCTTTAGGAAAATCTGTCATACGCTACATCCCTGAGCCGGTCATGCGGACAAGGGCCCGCATGCCGTTCACCCGCACCCGACCGGGGCTTTCACCCCGTCGAGTGCTGAGGTCCTCAGCTTTTGGGTTTGCGGAAGCGCAGGGTCATGCGGTCGCTTTCGCCAATCGCATCGTATTTGGCCCGGTCAAAATCGGCTGCGGGCTGCTGGCCCGACGCCGCGCTTTGACGCACAGGCGGCAAGGTCCAGACCCCGAACGGATGATCCCGGGTATCCTTGGGGTTTGCGTTCACTTCGCTTTTGCCGTCCAGAACAAATCCGGCCTTCTGGGCTGCGGCGATGACATAGCTTTCCGGCACGTAACCGTTTCCAGCCTTGGGATCGGCCCCTTCGAGCGCGCGGTGCTGTTCGACGGCCAGAACGCCACCCGGCTTCAGCATCGTAAAGAAGGCGGACATATAGGTATCCGTCAGGTCGCCTTGACGCGCCCAGCTATGGAAGGCCCGGGCCACAAGCACCATATCGGCGCTGCCCGCCGGAATGCTGTTCGGCGACTTAGGACCAAAGTCATAAGCCTTAACCTGGCCATAAAGGCTTGTGTCCGCCACGCCGTCCCAGAAGGCCTTATGCTGGGCTTCGCGGGCTTTTTGCGCGGCTTCGGAAATACCCGCCTCAGAGCGATCCGACAGGGCCGCCGAATAGCTCCCCCCCGTCATGCGCGCATAGGGGGCCAGAATTTCCGTCCACCAACCGCGAGCGCCCGGAGAAATCTCGACGATCGACTGTCCGGGGCGCAGACCCCAGAAGGTCAGGCTTTCCACGGGATGGCGATGCGCATCACGGGCCTTGTTTTCAGCGGAGCGCCAGGCCCCGTTCACAGAGGCGCTCAAGGCCTTGTCTTCGGAATAGGTGGGCGCAGCCGCTTTGGCGGAGGCTTTGGGAGCCGCAGGTCCGGCCAGCGCCGGAACCGCTGCCGTCATCACGGCAAGGGCCAGACAGGAACCTAACGCACGGGCGATCAGATGGGACATCGTGGTCGTCTCTCAGTAGGGTTAAAGGCGAAGTGACACTAGGACAAAAGCCCCGCCCGGCAAAGCCGAAAGCGGGGCTTGACGTCTGATCTAACGCGATCAACCGCGCGGCGGATTACCCCGCGTCTTTGATCTTTTGCGTCGCGGTCTGAATGTAGTTCTGCTCGCCCATCAGCTTGATCAGACCCACTTGGGTCTCAAGGAAATCGATGTGCTCTTCAGTGTCCGACAGAATATGCTGCAAAAGATCCCGGCTAACATAGTCACGGGCCTCTTCACATTGCTTAACGCCATCCACGAGGGTCGTGCGGGCCCCAAGCTCCAAGGACAGATCCGCAGAGAGGCACTCGCTGATTGTTTCGCCGATTTTCAGCTTATGCAGATCCTGCAGATTCGGCAGACCTTCAAGGAAGAAGATCCGCTTGATCAGCATGTCGGCATGCTTCATTTCTTCGATCGACTCGTCATAGACGATCTTGCCGAGATGCGTCATGCCCCAGTTATCAATCATGCGGGCATGCAGGAAATACTGGTTGATCGCGGTCAGTTCATTCGTCAGAACCGCGTTCAGCAGCTTCACAATAGCGGGATCACCCTTCATAAGTACGCTCCATCTTTGCCGGATGCACGCAAAGACGGACTTTAGCGGATCACTCCGCCGCCATGGCCACCGCTTCGCGGGCCTCAGCAATCAACGCGCGCATATCACAAACGCATTTTGCGCATTGCGGGGTCGTCTGGCAAGCTTTGAAGATATCGCGAGGCGTATTTGCCCCCGACATTATGGCGTCATGCACCGCATTCTCACGAATACCATTGCAATTACAAATATACATGCCGCTAATGCAATCCAGTGACAGAAGAGAACCTAGATTTGCTTGCAAATTGTCCGCAAGTGCAGGCCGTTAACGCGGAGTCCCGACTCACACTGCGGTTGCGAGCCATTCCTATATAGCAGCATTTTTTATCATTGCAAGGCGTTCTCAAGGGTTAATGCGTGATCTTGCCCCCTCACTTGCCCCTTGAACAAACGCGGAGCAGACCCGACACTCAGCGGCATGATCCAACCCTCGATCGCTCAGGCCCAACCGCTCACCCACACACTGGAAGCGCTGCGTCATTCCCGTAGCCGCCCTGAACTGGCGGAGGCCCTGATGGACTGGCTCAGGCCGCGGGGGGGCCAATGCTATGTCCTCGCCCGACTGCCCGATGGCCCGTATAAAATGCCGGACATCCTGCTCAGCGGCGGGGACGACAGCGAAGCTTGGCTGAGCCGCTATCGGCGTGAACACCTTTATATCGGCGATCCCCTTCTGGCGGCCATGCGCCCGGCCATGGCCCCCCCCATGAACTGGTCAAATCTGACGCAATCCCGTAAGGCACCGCTTAGCGCTGCCACCCAACGCGCCCTAGACGCCATGCAAGCCCATCAGAAAACAGAAGGGGTCTCGCTGCCGGTCTGGGGGCCTTCGGGTCTCGGCGGTTTTTTGTCCGTAGGCGGCCCCCTTGCAAACGCAGATCCGGAAACCCTCGCCAGCGCCAGTCTGCTGGCCGCACACGCCCTGCCCCTAGCTT
>DAITMY010000147.1:0-6207 GCA_036834925.1 Asticcacaulis sp. | reverse complement strand
GGCAAGCGGGGGCGTGGCGCAGGGGGCAAGGTGCCGGTCTTTGGTCTTCTCAAGCGCGGCGGTAAAGTTTACGCCGTGATGATACCCGATGCCAAGTCACAGACTTTGTTAAAGATTATTCGCCAACGCATCAAGCCCGACAGCCTTGTCTTCACCGATAGCTTTGGCGCTTACGACGTTCTCGATATCTCTGAGTTTCATCATCAGCGCATCAATCATTCAGAGGTTTTTGCCACGGGAAGAAATCACATCAACGGAATTGAGAATATCTGGAACCAGGCAAAACGCCATCTGGCGGGTTATAATGGCATACCAAAAGCCCACTTCCACCTCTTCCTGAAAGAGTGCGAGTGGCGCTTCAACTACCGCCCAGCAAAAAACCTGCTAAAAACTCTGAGATTGTGGGCTAAAGTATAAATCCCAAACTCTATCTATGTCAGCCCCAAATATTAAGACAATTTAATTTGCCGTGTGATTATAATTTAGATCAAGTTTCCATTCGCAATAATAACATATATTTTGTTTTAAAGTTATGTGGAGGCTTTGTCTCGGCAAGATCTACAAGCGGTCACATGTATTTTACCTATAATGTTAAGAGTGGCAAGTCCAACCGCATTCCCCCGGCTGCCCCCTATGCCAACGTACTCTACAGTCGCGGGACTGAAATCGTCCCATCAGATACGAGTCTGTATTTATTTTTCCAGCACCGGGAAAACAATTGCGAAACTTTTGAAACGATATTGGGGGCGGGGGGAACGCCGAGTGTTAAATGCATCCTGGTTTATGAACTCAAGCCCGATGCTGCGGTAATGCCGAGCAAGCCGATCCAGATTATCTGGCCCCAAGCTTTTCAGGACACCATTGCCTATGACGAAAATCGTGGCCTGCCCTTTGCCAAATCTCAGGATGGAACGCGTATCGCGTTTTATCGGTATAACTATGATGAGCCTGATCAGCCTAGGCGTGCACGCATAGTCATGTACACATTAAAGGCTGGTCAGTGGGTGATTGAGAAAACCATTACTTCTGAAATATTTCCTCAAAATTGGAGGGGTCTAAATTGTAAAATAGATTCAGATGCGAATTTTGTTTGTAGTGCTGAAAATGAAAACTACGAATATAAAAACTACCGAATTGCTAGTGATGACGGTATTGTCCGCATCAATACCACGACGGGTGCGGTGAGAACAGTGCCGCTCAAGCCGGCGGACGAGACCGTGGCCACCGGCATCATGATTCAGGATTTCGATCTGTCCCCCAAGGGCCACTTGGTGAATTCAGGCGGATGGTTATTTACCGAAGATGCGCCCTGGAACGTGGTCTCGCTTGATGGACAGGTGCTTTACGACTACCAAACCGATCCGGTCCGCCAGCCCTTGCCCAGCTATAACTATTTCCCGCGCCAGGCCATGTTTGTGCCTGGCTATGGTGGGCCGAAATTCTCCCCCGGCGGGACTTGGCTCTATGCCCCGCGCTCGCCCAAAATTCTCGATCTGTTCCTGACGCAAACCCCGTATCGACGCCACAGTCACCTGCGGGCGTCAGATCTGGGCTTGTCCGAAATCAAGTCTGTTCACGTGGATCCGGTCACCGGCCACCTCCTTGTTTGTTCTCCGCGGAAATGTGTTGTCACTGAAGGCGTGCAAGACAAGGCCACGGACTGACGAGAGGTCCCCCTCCACCGCTTCGCGGTCCCCCTCCCCATGGCCAAGCCATAGGGAGGAGATAAGCCCTTGTTTTTCCTCCCCCAAAGCGGCAAGGCAGAAAAGCGGACGGCCTAGAGCGTCAAACCCAGAACCAGATCATCACTGAGAGTCCCATCTGGGTCCTTGACCCGGCCCGACAGGCGCCCTTCGATGACGAAGCCGAGTTGGGCATAGAGTGCCAGAGCCCGCCCATTATCCGCCCGGCACATCAACTCGACTCGCGAAATCTGCGGATGCTGGGTCCGGACTGTTTCCAGAAAAGCGACGAACAAGGCACGGCCTATCGGCCCCTGCGCTGCCCGCTGGAACAGCGTGAGCAGGGCCTCGGATTCAAAATCAACTATTGACCGAATGCTCAAGCCTGAAACGGACATCACCCTAGTCCTCTTGCACCCGGCCCCGACCTGCCTTGACTGTAGCGCGCAAGGATTTGCCAGTCAGGCGGCGTTCCTTGGCCGCGCGGGTGGGTTTGGTGGGTTTGCGCACCTTGGGCGGGGGCTTGGCCGCTTCTTGGACCAAGGCCACCAGCCGCTCGACGGCGGCGGCGCGGTTCATCTCTTGGGTGCGGTGCTCCTGACAGAGCAAGACCAGCACACCGTCCTTGGTCAGACGACGGCCCGCCAGCTTTTCCAGATTGGTCTTGACCCGCTCGGGCAAGCTGGGGGAATGGCGCACATCAAAGCGCAGTTCGACCGCCGTCGAGACCTTATTGACGTTCTGACCGCCGGGGCCGGAGGCGCGCACAAAGGTCTCGATCAGCTCGTCTTCGTGAAGGCTGAGGGTGCGGGTAATCGGGATCATGCTCCCGCTTAGCATACCCCCCCGTCGGGGTCACCGGATTGGTGGCGAACGGACGGTTCCGCCTTTTGACGACCGGCATTTCGTGCTATTTTCTTACCAATTAGCGATCGATCAAAGGGGGACGCCTATGCGCAACACCACCACGCTCTCGTCGAAATTCCAGATCTCGATCCCCAAGGCGGTTCGCTCGGCCCAACAGTGGAAGGCCGGCCAAGCCTTTGCCTTCATTCCCAAGGGGGCCGGTGTCTTACTCGTGCCCGTGCCTGAAGCCAACGATCTGGCCGGGATCGCCAAGGGCGCAAATCCCGAAACCTATCGCGACCGCGACGACCGGTTCTGATGCGCCTTGTCGATACCTCCGCCTGGATCGAGTGGCTGATCGGCTCACCAACAGGGCGGACGGTGGCCTCAGACCTGCCGCCCCGCGAGACTTGGCTCGTTCCGACGATCGTTCAACTCGAACTGGCCAAATGGCTGACCCGCGAGGTGGGCGAAGACAAGGCCGATCAAGTGATCGCCTATACGCAAATGTGCGTGCTTGTGCCGCTTGACACGCGACTGGCGCTGTCGGCGGCGGAAATCTGTGTCCAGCACAAACTCGCCACCGCCGATGCCATCATCTATGCTACGGCCTTAGAGTACGGGGCCGAGCTTCTGACTTGCGATGCCCACTTCAAGGCCCTGCCCGAAGTTCGCTATATCGCCAAGATCGGCCCCTAGACGCGCCGTCAGAAGCTCACCATCAGCCGGTCAAGCAGGACCTTCTTTTCCGCCATAAACACCTCATAGCGGCGGGTAATTTCGGCGCGCAGCTCTTCGGCCCCGGACAGCTTGCCCTTGTCTGTGCGGATGAACTGGTTCTGGACGGTCATCAGATCGGTGATGTAGCCGGGGATGTCGTCCTTGCCGAGATGGGCGGCAAACAGGAACAGCTTTTCCAGATGCTTGACCACCACACCACTGCCGGTCACTGGCGAGATAAGCCATTCGGAGTCCTGATAGGTCTCAGCGCGACCGCACAGATGGCGGTTCAGATCCTGAGACCGCACCACCTGCGCTTCGGCCAGCTCGGACTGATAGACCGGGGCCAAATGCGCCTTGTGCACGAGGAGCGTCAGGGCCTCGATCAGCATACCGATCTGCATTCCCTCAACGCCCGGAGCCTGAAGGATATCGAGGAAGGCCTTGGGCTCGTAGTCGTTGCGGGCCAGTTCCGCGACGATCGGCCCGTAGATGTCTTCCGGCAAGGTGATCTCACCCAACGGGGTCTGGAGCGTATATTTCACTTCTGAGACCGGCGTGATCATCTGGAACCACATACGCTGGAAGGATCGCACCCGGTCCAGCATCGGCAGCTCGCGGCGGCCCTTGATATAGATATCGCGGCGGAAAGACTCATTGACGATGAAATCGCGGGTCGTTTGCTTCAGGACCGGGTCCGGGATCTTGTCGAGATAGGCTTGCTGCTCCGTCGTCATATTGGCCGCATCGAGATGATCGAGCATCACCGAGGATCCGGCAAAGTTCATGCGGATCGCGGCAAAGTCCTTGGCCACATCCGAGAAAAACTCCGGATGCCAATCGTCGTTGATGTATTCGTGGGCCAGATACTGGCGGTTTTTGGTCCGAAGCCCGTCGAACTTGTGCTTCTGTTCGGGATAGTTCTTGAACGCCTTCACCTCGATCTCGAACAGCTTCTCGATGAAGTCCAGCCCCTGGCCGATCCGCTCGCCCACATCCGCCTCGGTCGAGAGCTTATGAATCTGGTGCAGCGCATGGCGCATCGGCAGATACTTCGACCAGTAGTTCATGCAATTATAGGAGACATAGACGACGCCACCCGGGCGCAGCTTCTTGTCGATGATCTTGAGGATATGTTTGCGGTTCTCATAGGAGATCCACGACCACACCCCGTGCAGCGCGATCACATCAAAGTCCGGCAGGTCGGTGCGATCGGCCAGTTCGGCAAAGCTGTCCACCAGCACGGCCATATCGGCACCGCTGGCCTCATGCAGCTCGCGGGCATAGGCCACGTGCGAGGGATAGAAGTCGTTGCCGAAAAACGCCCCGGCATTGGCCGCCGCATTAAAGCACAGAGTCTGGCCTTGGCCGAACCCAAGTTCCAGATAGCTGGGCACATCCGGGATCGAATGGGCCACCCCCGCGACTTGCAGTGAAAACCGCAAGTGATTGAGGCTCATTTCACGGTAATAGCCCTGCACATAATCCGTGCCGGTCACATAGCCTTCAGACCACATCGGCGACCCTTCCCAGTTATGGTTAACGCCGGGAAAGGTCGCAGGGAATAGTTAAGGGAGCGTTCAGACCTGAAGATCTGCGGTGTTTGAATCTTAAACTTCGCCGAGGGTCGCCCGCAGCATCCAGGCGTGCTTTTCGTGGGCATCAAGGCGACGGGTGCACAGATCCGCCGTCACCGCATCCCCGGTCGCATTGGCCGCGTCAAGCACGTCCCGCAAAGTGGCAATCACCGTTTCTTGGTCGTCTTTCAGCGTCGCCACCATGGCTTCGGCCGCGCTGGCCGGGTCCCCGTCACGGATGCTGGTCAGATTACCATAGGCGGCACTGCTTTGCGGGGCCAGTTCCCCCAGCGCCCGGATCCGTTCGGCGATTTCATCCAGCGCCGTCCACATCTCGTTGTACTGGTCCGAAAACAGCTGGTGCAGGCTCTGGAAGGCCAGACCGCGCACATTCCAGTGGAAGCCGTGGGTCTTCTGATAGGTGGCATAGGTATCGGCCAGCACCTTGCTCAGCCCTTCGGCCAGCGCCTGGCGGGTTTCCGTCGTCAGCCCGGTATTGATCCGCGTGGTCATGAGCACCTCCTTGGTTGCAGTCTTTCTAATAGATAAGCCGATTTGCTTGTCCGTCCATGATGCAGGACAGTGTGTCGCGGTTTCTATGGCGATTGAGCGCCCAAACGCACCGCCGCACGCGCACCTGTCACAATTCGTGATCGCCCGAGGCGGGAAATCGTCTTGTGCGATTGGCCCATTGTCCTATTTTGAACGTAGTTATGCTCAGACATAGCAAAAGGGGAGCCGGACCATCCGTGTCCGGCGTTTTTAAGCACCCCTATTTGCTCAAAATGAGCATAAGGGAGAACATTATGGACGACGCCCTGAATCTTTCACGCCCGACCCCGGATACCGCTTCGGTAGATCTGAGCTTCACCCCCGCAGTCGAGGCAGAAACCGCTGCCATCTGGGAGCGGCTCAAGGGCAAGGTGCCCTTGATCGAATGGCAGCTTCAGGCCCCGTTGATTGCGGCAATCAACCGACTGAAGCGTGAGAAGAATGCGGTTGTCCTTGCGCACAATTATATGACGCCCGAGATTTTCCACGGGGTCGGCGACTATGTGGGCGACTCGCTGGGCCTCGCCCGCGAAGCGGCCCGGTCCGATGCCCAGATCATCATCCAGGGCGGCGTGCACTTCATGGCCGAAACCTCGAAGATCCTGGCTCCGGAAAAGACCGTGCTGATCCCGGATCTGCGGGCGGGCTGTTCGCTGGCGTCGTCGATTACCGGGGCGGATGTGCGGCTGATGAAAGCCCGCTATCCGGGCCTGCCGGTCGTGACCTATGTCAACACCACCGCGGACGTAAAAGCCGAGACCGACATCTGCTGCACCAGCGCCAATGCCGTGCAGGTGGTCGAATGGGCGGCCCGCGAATGGGGTGTGGAC
>DAITMY010000146.1:0-6280 GCA_036834925.1 Asticcacaulis sp. | reverse complement strand
ACCCCGGCTTGTGTGATCCTTTACACGGCACCGGTTTCCCCGGGATCAGCGTCTTGTTGCAACCGGGCTGGGGGTTTCTATGTCCAACGCCGCCGTCGCCAAGCCGAGGATCGCCTTTGATGTGATCCTGACCGGGCTTGTGCTCGGATTGGGGCTCTTGCTGTCCATCTATTGGGCCGCCAGAACCATCGATCCGCTCTTTCGAATTCACGCCTATCTGTTGATCGGGGCCTTTGCCGTGGGCCTTTGGGCTCTGGTCATGGGTCAGTCAGGCGATAAGCTCAATAATGACTCTGGCAAATATATGGATGGTGTCGTCCGGGCCGGGGTGATCGCCTCGATGTTCTGGGGCATTGTCGGTCTGGCTGTTGGCTGTCTGATTGCCGCCCAGCTGACCTTTCCAAACTTACTCTATTTCCCAGAGGCGGGCTGGCTGAACTTTGGCCGTCTGCGTCCGGTCCATACCTCGGGGGTGATCTTTGCCTTCGGAGGCAATGTGCTGATTGCCACCTCGTTCTACGTCGTTCAGCGCACCAGCAAGGCGCGGCTGTTCGGGGGCGTGGCCCCGTGGTTCGTGTTCTGGGGCTATCAGCTGTTCATCGTTCTGGCGGCCACGGGCTATGTGCTCGGGATCACCCAGTCGAAGGAATATGCCGAACCGGAATGGTATGTGGACCTGTGGCTGACCATCGTCTGGGTCGTCTATCTGCTGGTGTTCCTGGGCACGCTGTGGAAGCGCCAGGAAAAGCATATCTATGTGGCCAACTGGTTCTATCTGGCCTTCATTGTGACGGTGGCCATGCTGCACATCGTCAACAATCTGGCCTTGCCGGTGGCGTGGGACTCCTCGCGCTCCTACAGCCTGTTCTCGGGTGTCCAGGATGCCCTGACCCAGTGGTGGTACGGCCATAATGCGGTGGGCTTCTTCCTGACCGCTGGCTTCCTGGCCATCATGTACTATTTCGTGCCCAAGCGCGTTGAGCGGCCGGTCTATTCGTACCGTCTGTCGATCGTGCACTTCTGGGCGCTGATCTTCATCTACATCTGGGCTGGTCCGCACCACCTGCACCATACGGCCTTGCCGCAGTGGGCGCAGACGCTGGGCATGACCTTCTCGATCATCCTGTGGATGCCCTCCTGGGGTGGGATGATCAACGGCCTGATGACCCTGTCGGGGGCCTGGGACAAGTTGCGCACCGATCCGGTCACCCGGATGCTGGTGGTCTCGATTGCCTTCTACGGCATGTCCACCTTTGAGGGGCCGCTGATGTCGGTCCGCTCGGTCAATGCGCTCAGCCACTATACCGACTGGACCATTGGTCACGTGCACTCCGGAGCCTTGGGCTGGGTGGGTTTCGTCTCGTTCGGGGCGCTTTACTGCCTTGTGCCGTGGCTGTGGAAGAAAAAGAAGCTCTACTCCGACGCCTTGGTGGAGTGGCACTTCTGGATCGCGACCCTCGGCATCCTGCTCTACATCTGCGCCATGTGGGTGTCGGGCATCATGGAAGGCCTGATGTGGCGCGAATATACGGCCGATGGCTTCCTCGCCAATACTTTCGTGGAAACCGTCGCGGTCAAGTTCATCCCCAACATCGTGCGCCTGATCGGCGGGCTGATGTACCTCGGGGGCGCTCTGATCATGGCCTACAACCTGTGGCGCACCGCCACCCAGGTGGAAACGACCGACGACGCCCAAGCGCTCGGTACGCCCGCTCTTGCCCCCGCCGAATAAGGAGCCTCAGTCATGTGGAAACATCACGGCAAACTTGAGCGTCACTCCCTGTTGCTGGTGGTCGGGATCCTGGTCGCCGTCTCTATCGGGGGGATCGTGGAAATCGCGCCTCTGTTCTATCTCAAGAGCACCATCGAAAAGGTCGAGGGCATGCGCCCCTATACCCCGCTCGAACTGGCTGGGCGCGACATCTATATCCGCGAGGGCTGCTATAACTGTCACTCGCAGATGGTTCGTCCCTTGCGCGATGAGGTCGAACGCTACGGCCACTACAGCCTCGCGGCGGAAAGCATGTACGACCATCCGTTCCAGTGGGGCTCCAAGCGCACGGGCCCGGATCTGGCCCGCGTCGGCGGCAAATATTCGGATGCCTGGCACGTGGATCACCTGAAGGATCCGCGCTCGTTGGTGCCGGAAAGCAATATGCCGCCCTATGCCTTCCTTGCGGAAAAAGAGCTGCGCTTCAACGACATCAAGGCCAAGCTCAAGGCTCAGTCGGCGCTGGGCGTACCCTATACCCAGAGCATGATCGACAATGCCGAGAAAGACCTCCTGGCCCAGACCGATGAGTTCTCATCGGACGTCGGCGACCTGCAAAAACGCTACGGCGATAAGATTGTCGCCCGCGATTATGACGGCGATCCCAAGCGGGTCACCGAAATGGACGCCCTCGTGGCCTATCTGCAGATGCTGGGCACGCTGGTCGACTTCAATACCTACAACGCCGAAGCGAACCGGAGGTAAGCGCCATGACCTATGAGTCTCTTGCCACCTTCGCACAACAGGGCGGGACCCTCTGGTTCATGCTCGTGTTCTTTCTGGGCTGCCTTTACGCCTTCTGGCCGTCGAAAAAAGACGAGTTCGAGCGTGCGGCCCAGATGCCCCTAGATACGGATCAGGACGATGGCTGATAAACGTGAAACCGACGAACATTCTGGCATCGAAACCACGGGCCACGAATGGGATGGCATCAAGGAACTCGACAACCCGCTGCCGCGCTGGTGGTTGTATATCTTCTATGCCTCGATTGCAGCGTCCTTGGTTTACTGGGTGCTGATGCCGGCTTGGCCGCTGGCGTCGAGCTATACCCAAGGCCTGCTGGGCCGGTCGGACCGGGCCGAGGTGGCCAAGGAACTGGCCTTGCTTAAAACCCAACGCAGTGCGCAGTTTGCCAAGCTGGAAAACGCCAGCCTCGCCGACATCGAACAGAACCCGGACCTTCAGGCCTATGCTCTGGCGGCTGGGGGCGCGGTGTTCGGCGATAACTGCGCCACCTGTCACGGGACCGGCGGGGCGGGGGCCAAGGGCTATCCCAACCTTCGAGACGATGTGTGGCTGTGGGGCGGCTCGCTGGAGGATATCCAGCACACCCTTCGGGTCGGGATCCGCTCCGGACACCCCGAGGCCCGCGTGAGCCAGATGCCAGCCTATGGCCGTGATGGCTTGCTCGAAGAGGCGCAGATCACGGATCTGACCCACTATGTGATGAGCCTGTCGGGCATGAAGCATAATGCCGCCGCCGCCGGTCGGGCCACGGTTCTGTTCGCCGAACAGTGCGCCAGCTGCCATGGGGCCGAGGGCAAGGGCATGGTCGAACAGGGCGCACCGGATCTGACCGACAAGGACTGGCTCTATGCCGGGACCGAAGAGGCAATCCATGCCCAGATCTGGAACGGACGCAATGGGGTGATGCCGTCGTGGGAAAAGCGCTTTGACGCTGCCACGATCAAGGCCTTGGCCGTCTATGTCCACGTCAATGCCGGGGGAGCGCAGTAAGCAATCCCATGGCCACTGTGATCAATACGGTGAACGGGAAGGGGGCCTCGACAGGGGCTCCCGAACCCGACTCTGGCCCCGATGCCCCGCTCTATGCCAAGCGCAAACAGATCTATCCCAAACAGGTGTCCGGCCCGTTCCGGAACCTGAAATGGATCATCCTGTTTCTGACCTTGGGGGTCTATTACATCACCCCCTGGATCCGCTGGGACCGGCCGGGCAGTCTGCCGGATCAGGCGGTGCTGGTCGATTTTGATCACAGCCGGTTCTGTTTCTTTTTCATCCAGCTCTGGGCCCAGGAGGTCTATTACATCACGGGCCTGTTGATCCTGGCGGCGCTGGCGCTGTTTCTGGTCACTGCCTGGTTCGGGCGACTTTGGTGCGGCTATGCCTGTCCCCAGACGGTCTGGACCGACCTCTATATTTTCGTCGAACGCTTTTTTGAGGGCGACCGTAATGCGCGGATGAAACGCGACCGCGGCCCCACCACCCTGGACAAGATCTGGCGCAAGGGCGCCAAGCACCTGAGCTGGCTGTTGATCGCAGTGGCGACCGGCGGGGCATGGGTGTTCTATTTCCGCGATGCTCCCACGCTGATGGGCGAACTGGTGACGCTCCAGGCTCCGACCGCGACCTATGTGTTCATCGGCATCCTGACCTTCACGACCTACAGCCTGGCCGGGACCATGCGTGAGCAGGTCTGCACCTATATGTGCCCCTGGCCGCGGATTCAGGGCGCGATGCTGGACGAGCATTCGCTTCAGGTCACCTATCGCTATGATCGGGGTGAGCCACGCGGCCCGCACAAGAAGGGCGACACTTGGGACGGGCGGGGCGATTGTATCGACTGTAACCAATGCGTGGTCGTCTGTCCGATGGGGATCGACATCCGTGACGGGGCGCAGCTCGAATGTATCAACTGCGGCCTGTGCGTCGATGCCTGTAACGACATCATGGACAAGGTGGAGCGTCCGCGCGGTCTGATCGCCTATGACACGGACGCGGCGGTCGCCGCCCGCTCCTGTGGCCAGAAAGCCAAGTACAAGCCGATCCGCACCCGAACCCTGTTCTATATGGTCGCCGTCAGCCTCGTCAGCGCGGTGATGATCTATGGCCTGATGACCCGCACACCGGTGGATCTGACGGTCCTACGTGACCGCAACCCGACCTTTGTCCAGCTCAAGGACGGCAGCTTCCGCAACGCCTATACGGTCAAGATCGCCAACAAGGGGCTTGAGGCGGCCACCTATCGGCTCAGCCTTGACGGGCCGCGCCTCAAGGAGATTACCGTGGCGGGACAGAGCTTGGCGGCGGGCAAGGCCATCGAAATCCCGGTCGAAGCCAATAAGGTCCGCAGCGTGCGACTGTTTGTCATCGCTGAAGGTGCGGATTTAGCCGCCGGGTCTGTGCCCGTCCGGTTTACAGTCACAGAAACCCGGACAGGGGCTCATGATACCGTCCGAAGCGTGTTCCTGTCCGGACGCGCCAATGAAAAGAGAGACTAAAATGAGCCAGACCGAAACAACAGGAGACCCAGCCCCGGACAACGGTTTCCGCATTAAGGGCTGGCATGTTCTCGTGGGCATGATCGCGTTTTTCAGCCTGATTACAGCGGTGCTGTCGACCTTTACTTGGCTGGCCCTGAGCAGCAATCCGGGTGTGGTCAGCGACACCCCTTATGAAGACGGTCTGGCCTATAACACCACCCTCGCGGAACGGCGCAAAGAGGCCGCCCTCGGTTGGCGCGTTTCCGTTGAAGAACCCGTGGTGGGGAAATCCTTGCGGGTGCAGGTTCTCGATGCGTCTGGAACCCCGATGCCGGATATGACCGTCACCGGAGACCTGTCGCGCCCGACCTCGGATAAGGATCAGGCCAAGGTTTCCTTTGCCCCGGATCCCACCAGCAACACCTATGTGGCCCGCCTGCCGGACAAGCCCGGCGTCTGGGATATCCAGATGCGCATTGCGGCCAAAGATGGCCGGATCCTCAACGCCCACTACCGTTACGTGCCTTAAGTCAGCTGTCATTACCGTTGGACCGGAGGCGTCCTATGACCCAGATCCAAGACCAGAGCTTCGGTCAGGCGACCGGTCCCGTGCCGGGCTTTTATCCCGGATTACTCGAGACACCCGGTTGCCCGACGACCGGAACGGTATGGCGTGAGGCCCCGGCGGCCAGCGAGGCCAGCGCCTTTGTTCAAGCCAATGACCGGGGCGAACAGACCCTTGAACTGCTGGTGCGCGGGGCGAAGTGCGCCGGCTGCCTCGGCAAGATCGAGCGCGGCGTCGGCCAGTTGCCGGGCGTAACCCGGGCCCGCATGAACCTGACCACCGGCAAGCTGAGTGTCGCTTGGGAGCCCGGCCAAATTACGCCGGAGGATGTGGTCACGCGGGTGACAGACCTCGGCTATGCCGCCACGCCCTTTGATCCGACCGAAGTCCGCGACGAGGAAAAACGCGAGGGACGGCGGCTGGCGATTGCGCTTGGCGTTTCCGCCTTCGGGGCCATGAACGCCATGATGTTCACCGTGCCCGTGTGGTCCGGGCTGATGGTGATGGACCTGCCCACGCGGACCCTGATGTACTGGCTGGCCGCGCTGGTGGCGACGCCCACCGCCCTGTGGAGCGGCATGGTGTTTTTCGAGTCGGCCTGGCGCTCCCTGAAAAAGGGCCGCGCCAATATGGATGTGCCAATTTCGTTGGGGATCCTGCTCACCCTCGGGATCAGCTTCAGCGAAACCCTGATGGGGGGGGAGCACACCTATTTCGAAG
>DAITMY010000145.1:0-6294 GCA_036834925.1 Asticcacaulis sp. | reverse complement strand
GCCATCGACCACATCGAGCAGCCCGATCAAGCATGCCGAGACGCCCGTTTCTTCCGACAGTTCGCGCAAGGCCGCTGCCGCGACCGCTTCACCCGGCTGGATCCGCCCGCCGGGGATCGACCAGCTTCCGACCTTGGGTGGATTTGCGCGCCGGATCAGCAGCACTTCAGGTCCAGACGCGCCGCTTCGCAGACACACGACCCCGACCGCTGGAATTGGACCTTGCACCGCTTTGTCTCCTCGCCTAATCCGGTGCGTGACCGGCGGATCCTTTTCCGCTGAAATCCCTTGTTTGACAAGCCGTTGCAAAGGTAACCGCCATGGCCGCTCCCGCCGGATCCGCTCCCCTCGCCGCCTGTGTTGCTGCGCTGAAAGCCGCCTTGCCGGAAACCAGCTGGAGCGAGGATCCGATGGTGCTGGCCCCGCGCCTGACGGAGTGGCGCGGCAAGTGGACTGGCCACACACCGCTGCTGCTGATGCCGGCCAGCGTGGCCGAGGCCCAGACGGTGATGCGGATCTGCTTTGAGCATCAGGTGCCGGTGACGCCCCAGGGCGGCAATACCGGGCTGGTGGGCGGTCAGATCCCGTTTGGCACCCTGCTGATCTCGACCCACCGGCTCAAGGCGGTGCGGGCGGTGTCCGCCGCCGATGATGTGATGGTGCTGGAGGCCGGGGTCACCCTGCTTGAGGCGCAACAGGCCGCAGCGGGCGCGAACCGCTTTTTCCCCCTGTCGCTGGCCGCAGAGGGCACGGCCAGCATCGGCGGCAATCTGTCGACCAATGCCGGGGGCACGGCAGTGCTGCGCTATGGCATGATGCGCGATCTGGTGCTGGGACTAGAAGTGGTGCTGCCCGATGGCCGCCTCTATGAAGGCCTGCGCCGCCTGCGCAAGAACAACACCGGCTATGACCTCAAGAACCTGTTTATCGGGGCCGAGGGGACGCTGGGTCTGATCACCGCCGCCAGCCTGAAGCTGTTTCCGCGTATGACCTCGCGGGCCACGGCCATGGTCGGGTTCGAGACGGCGGAACAGGCGATCACCCTGCTCAGCCGCGCGAAGGAAGAGACCGGCGGGCTGGTCGAGGCGTTTGAGCTGATGGGCCGCTATGGCCTGTCGCTGGTGCTGAAGCACATCCCCGATACCCGGGAGCCGCTGGACGGGGTCTATCCCTGGTATGCCCTGATCGAGATCACCGCCGGGGCCGCCGGTCAAGCCGAAGCAGCGATGGAGCGGGTGCTGGAAACCGCGTTTGAGGAAGGGCTGATCCTCGATGCCGCGATTGCCCAGAATGAGACCCAGGCCAAGGCGTTCTGGCGGCTGCGCGAAGACCACTCGGCGGCGGAAAAATGCGAAGGGGCCTGCTGGAAGCACGACATCAGCGTGCCCCTGTCGCGCATGGCCGAATGGATCGGTACGGCCACAGAGGCGGTCGAAGCCTTTGAGCCCGGCGCGCGGGTCGTGGCCTTTGGCCATGTCGGCGACGGCAATGTGCACTTCAACGTCATTCAGCCCGAAGGCGCGGATCCGGCGGCCTTCAACGCTCGCCGCGATGACGGGGCGCGCGTGGTCCATGATCTTGTGAATGCCTATGAGGGCTCAATCTCGGCTGAACATGGCCTCGGACGGATGAAGGCCCACGAGGCCGCCGTCTATAAATCCGAAGCCGAGCTGGATCTGATGCGGGCCGTGCGTGCCGCCATCGACCCCAAGGGCCTGATGAATCCCGGGGTCTTATTCTAGGGCCGGTCAGGGAATGGTGTGGACCGCCGCGCCGCTCAGTTCCCGGATAACATCGACAAAGCGGCTTTCGTCGAAGGGCTTGGGTAATGTAGCATCGGCCCCCACATGGCGTGCCGCCATCAACACTTGATTTGCGCCCAGCGCCTCATCCTTTCCGCCAGAAATCGCGAGAATGCGCAGGTGCGGATGCATCTTTTTCAGGGTGGGAATGCCTTCGATCCCGCCCATGCCGGGCATGAAAATGTCCATCACCACCACTTGGATGGTCGCCAACTCCGGGCTGAACATAGCGGTCTCGACGGTGTCTGCCGTGAAAACCGTGTAGCCTTCGTCCATCAAGATCCGGCGACTGATGCTTCGGACCGTGCTGGCATCATCGATGACCATCACCCGTAAAGGCTGATCGGTGGTGAGTTTGGCGTCCTGGACCTCTTCGAGGATATCGCACAAAGCCATCCGGTCGAGCGGCTTGGGCAGGACATGGTCGACGCCGGCCTTGCGCGCGGCCTTGATATCCGCCAGAGCGCCTGGGGAGCGC
Organism: Asticcacaulis sp.; assembly: GCA_036834925.1. Taxonomy (GTDB): domain Bacteria; phylum Pseudomonadota; class Alphaproteobacteria; order Caulobacterales; family Caulobacteraceae; genus Asticcacaulis. The sequence goes on along the minus strand of DAITMY010000145.1, from coordinate 4,014 downwards.
CCACCTTCGGTCAGCATCAATACCGGAACCCCCGGGGCTGCCTCACGAAAGGCTGTCAGCCGGGTCAGGGTATTGACCTTGCCGACATACATGCCAAGAACCAGCAAGTTCACCTTGGTTGTCGCTAGGGTCCGCAAGGCCATATCGGCATCAAAGCTCAGGAGAGTCGACCAGCCATTCAGCTCACATTGCGCGGCCAAGGCTTGTGCCTGCTCGCGGCTATGATCAACAATCAGGGCCAGCCCCTTGCTCATGGATGCGCTCCCTCTGATCATGAGAGCATTCCGTAAAAGCGTTGATATCCGGTAACTGCGGTCTGCGTCATCAGGCTGCCATCTCGCAATCCATCACCGCTTCAACAAGGGTGGTCAGATCCGACGCCTTAAACGGCTTAGGCAGTTGCGCCACGGCCCCGACATGTTTTGCGGCGGACAGGACCTTGGTGTGATCCACCTTGAGATCAACCCCGGCGGACATGGCGATCACATGCACATAGGGCCAAGTCTTGCGGATGATGCCAATGCCTTCGATCCCGCCCATACCCGGCATAAAGATATCGGTCAGCACCACGTCGACGTGGGCAATATCGACATTCTCAAAGGCCGACTCCATCGTATCGGCGACACTGATCCGGTAGCCCGCTTCCATCAAAGCCTTGGTGGCGAGGCTGCGGACAACCCGGCAGTCATCCACCACCAAGACGTGGGGCTGTCGGCGGTTCAGATTGCGCCGCGCCTGGCCCGTGCTGACCACATCGAGCACCGCCTCAAGCTGGGGCGTATCGAACGGCTTGGTCAGGATGAAGTCGACCCGCGCCGTGCGAGCTGCTTGGAGGGTTGTGTGCGACCGCGCTTGCCCGCCGGCTGTCATAATTGCCACAGGGGTATGGGGGGCGGCGTCACGAAACTTCGGCAGAGATGTCAGCGTATTGGTCTCGCCGACATAGACATCGAGCAGCATCAGATCGACGCGGGTTTCCTTGAGGGTGCGTAAGGCCACCTGTTCATTAAAGCTCAAAACCGTCGACCAACGCAGGCGCTCCAGCAATTTTGAAATCAGCTGCGCCTGCACGCGACTGTCTTCCAGCACCAGAACCGTTCCCACTGACATAAGTCTACCCCTTTGAAGATCGGCGTTATGCTAGGACCACGGTCTTTAATTGTGGTAAAAATCGTCACAAAATAGAATTATTTTCAATTATCAAGGATAACATTCAAGGTTTCAGCTTGAGGGCGCAAAGTCCTGCCTGAATAAACCCTCAGGATTGTGTCTCCTCCCAGAGGGACCGAAGTTCTGGCCTGAGACAGCGAAGATCTGGCGTACAGGCAGAGGACCCCTTATGTCAGGCCTCGATAAAAACCGCTCGAAAGGCCAGTCATGCTCGTTGTTATCAGCCCGGCCAAGTCCCTGGACCTCAACCCGCCTGCCCGGCCCCTGCCCCTGAGCCAGCCGGAACTGCGGACCGAGATCCGGGATCTGGCCGAGATCACCCGCCGCTTAACACCAGCAGATCTGCGGGCGCTGATGGACATTTCGGACAAGTTGGCCGACCTCAACCATGCCCGGTTTCAGGCGTTCGACGCCGAAGCCAAGGACGGCCTTCCGGCGGCCTTGATGTTCAACGGCGATGTCTATGCCGGGCTGGAGGCGAAAACCCTGTCGGATGCCGATCTGGCCTGGGCTCAGGATCGGTTGCGGATCCTGTCCGGGCTCTATGGGATCCTGCGCCCGCTGGATGGGATCCTGCCCTATCGGCTGGAGATGGGCACGCGGCTCAAGACCCCAGCGGGAAACAGCCTCTATGCCTATTGGGCCGACACCCTTGCCCACGTGCTCAATGCCACCGCCGAAGGCCATGCCGACCGCACACTGATTAATCTGGCCAGCTCGGAATATTTCGACGCGGTCGATCAAAAAGCCCTGACGATCCCGGTCTTGTCGATCCGCTTTCTGGAGCAAGACCCTAAGGGCAAACGCAAGATCATCAGTTTCTATGCCAAAAAGGCCCGTGGCCTGATGGCCCGCTATATCATTGAAAACCGGATCGAACACCGCGAGGCCCTGAAGGGCTTTGATGTCGCGGGCTATGCCTTTGATCCGGACAGTGAGACCCCGGATACATGGACGTTCTGGCGTAAACAGCCGCCCGGCAAGGCGGCATAAGGTCTTGGTCTGAATCAAAAACCCCCGCCAGAGCGATCCGGCGGGGGTTTTGTTTCGCAGACTTAGCGTCTTATGCTCGGGTCTTGGTCCAGTCCTCGATCACATGGGTCAGCACATCCAGCGGCATGGCCCCGGACAACAGCACCTGATCGTGGAAGCCACGGATATCGAATTTCGACCCCAGCTTAGCCTTGGCCTGTTCACGCAGGCGTACGATATGGGTATGCCCGATCTTGTAGGAACAGGCCTGACCCGGCCACACGCAGTAGCGCTCGACCTCGGTGGTGATCGAACTTTCCTGATCGCCGGTGGTGTCGGTCATCCAGCGGATAGCATGCTCGCGGGTCCAGCGCTTGTGGTGCAGACCTGAGTCGACCACCAGACGGGCCGCGCGGAACAGGAACGATTGCAGATAGCCGACCTGGCCGAACGGATCGTCGGCATACATACCGATTTCATCGGCCAGTTGTTCGGCATAGAGCGCCCAGCCTTCCTGATAGGCGCCAAAGCCCTGGATCCGGCGCAGCATCGGCAGGCCCTGGGCTTCGGTTTGCAGCGCCACTTGGAAGTGGTGACCCGGCGCGGCTTCGTGATAGGTCAGGGTCGGCAAAGTCCAGCTCGGCCATTCGGCCGTATCGCGCAGATTGATGTAATAGGCCCCCGGACGCGACCCATCCAAGGCCGGACCTTGATAATAGCCCCCTGGAGCCCCGGCCTCGATTGCTTCAGGCACGCGCTTCACTTCAACCTTGGACTTCGGCAAGGTGCCAAACACCTCAGGCAGGCGCTTGTCGAGGGCTTCCATCTGTTTGTTCAGATCGGCCAGCAGCTTGGCCTTACCTTCGGGGGTATTGGGATAGAGGAAGCGCTTATCCTTGCCCAAGGCGGCGATCCGGGCCCCGACGGTGCCCTGGGTCATGCCCTGCTTTTTCAGGATGCCGTCAATGCGGTCGGTAATCTCGGCGCATTGCTCAAGGCCGATCTTGTGGATCTCCTCGCCGGAATAGCCCGTGGTGGTCTGAAGCTTGGTACCAAAAGCGTAGTAGGCCTCGCCGTCCTTGAGTTTCCAAACCCCGGCGTCATGGGTCGCCTTGGGCCGGACCGCCTCGAGGGCCGCAATCTGGCGCTCAAGCGCCGCGCGGACATCGCCCTCGAACAGGCTTGTGGCCGCATCGGCCCAATCGCCCTCAACCTTGGCTTCTTTTGTGCGACGCACGATCGAGGCCACAAGAACTCGGCCGTCACCCTTTTGATCGCGCAAGGCCTTGAGCTGGGTCAGGGCCTTGTCGATGACGAAATCCGGCGGCACCACACCGGCCGCAACATCGGTCTTAAAGCGGTCCGTTTCCTGATCCAGGACCTTCGCAAAGGCCTTGACGCGCGACAGATAGGCGTCGGCATCGGCCTTGTCGGCAATGCTGTGCATGCTGTCGAGGAAGTCCGGCACGCTCTGATAGGCCCCGGTCAGCTGGCTAATCACATAGGGGGCCGGATAACCCGCCGACCCGAACGGGAATCGGGTCATGGCATCCAGTCCCACATCAGCCGACCATAGGACGGTGTCGTAATTAACCCGGTCCATGCCCGCCAGCTTGTCGCGATCAATCGCCTTGAGCTTGGTCAGATAGGTCGAATAAATCTCTTTGTTGCGGGCCGTCGCGGCAGGTGAGCGATCATCTAGCTGGCTCTTGGCTGCGGCGCCCGGGCCCTTGTCCATGCCCAAATAGGTCATGCCTTCTGGGGTCTCAGCCAGGGACACCTTAAAGAAATCATCGAAAATCGTATTGAGCGTCTTGACCGTGGCCGCATCGCTTTTCGGGGACCGGGCATAGGCCGGAAGCCCCCCAATCA
>DAITMY010000144.1:0-6314 GCA_036834925.1 Asticcacaulis sp. | reverse complement strand
ACATGGTTCTGAACCCGCACCCCCCCTTCGAGCAGCAGCACATCCGCGCCCTCGCCGTTGCGAGCGATCTGAAAGGCGGTGCCGGTGGCCTCGACCGTGCGGTCCCCGGCACGGACCCGGAACGGACGGCTGCGGTCCTTGGCCACGGCAAAGATAGCCTCGCCCGCTTCCAGCTCAAGATCCCGGCTACCTGGCCGAAGGTGAGCCCTCAGGCGTGTGCGCGGCGCGAGGGTGAGCTCGGATCCATCCGCGAGCTGAACCACGGTCCGTTGCCCAGCCCCGGTGGTATAGAGCGTTCCACCGCCGCCGAAGAGCCCGGCCCCGTCGAACAGATCGCCTCCGACCAGCGCCGTCGCCGCGACCGTTGAGGCGGCCACAGCAGCCCCACCGCCCCACCAAAGATGCCGCCGGGTCAGACCCGGTTTCGCCCGACGCGGGGGGGCTACAGGCTGTTCCCCCTCAAGGCTGATCTGGCTAAGTGCCTGGGCACGAAGCGTGAGGATCCGGGGATCATTGGCCACCGCCCCCATATCCTGCCAGGCCTCGTTCAGGGCCTTGTAGGCGGCCGCATTCTCAGCCACCGCCATCCAGTCGCGGAACGCTTGACGCGCCGCTTCAGCGTTTTCAGCCGAGGTCGGAAGGTCGCCCGATCGATGACGGGCAAACCAGCCTTCGGCCGAATCGGGAAAGGCGGCATGCGGTGACCCGGGATCGCTCATTGACTCTTTACTGACCTCAGGGCCTTCAGCGCCCGCATCATGTGCTTTTCCACCGCGCTGACCGACAACCCCATGGCCGTGGCGATCTGGGCATAGGACAGGTCCTCGAACCGGGCGAGGATCAGCACGGTGCGGGTCCGTTCGGGCAAGTCGTCCAGCGCCTGCAAAATCTGCTGCAAATTCAGGCGGTCTGCAACATTTTGTTCCGGGGACGGCTCATCAGAGCATAGGCTGAGGCGGGTGACGTCGTCGTGGCGGTTATGGGCGCGCGCGGCCTGACGGCGGGCGGTATCGCGCAGCAGATTGGCGGCGGCCTCGAAAATATAGCCGTCGGGATTGTCGAGCTCGAACAGGTCTTCGCGCCGCAACAGCCGCAGGAACAGCTCCTGAACCAGCTCCTCGGCATCGGCCTGACCGCCGGTCCGCCGCCAGAAATAGCGCAACAGGGCCGGACGCAGCCGCCGCGACATCTGGTCGAACCGGTCAGACGCCGCGTCCATCCCGGCCCCAGCGGCCTGCCCCTCTGACAGGCGCACGGCATTATCCGCCGCATGCGGCGGGACAAAACCAGACAGGCCTCCTGAGGGCTCAGACATAAGGGGCGGCTAGCACACCCCGATGTCCGCGCGGTTATGGTTTTATGACGATTTTGCGAAGGCCAATGAACCGCTCACCCCGCCCCATCCTTACGGGCAGCCGCGTCGATATCGAGCAATAAGGCCCCCGCCCCGGGGACGCCGCTGTTGCGGGCCTTTTCGGCATGGTGACGGGCTTTTTTCAGGTCGCGTGGCACGCCCCGGCCTTCGAGGTAAAGCCTGGCCAGTTCGAGGTCAGCCTCGGGAATAGCGGGCACATCCGGTCCAGTGCGAACGCGATTGACCGTGCCATAGCCCCCCGTTGGCGACGGGACATAGATCATGGTGGTGCCCGAGACCGGGGTGCTGGCGATCTTGAGCAACTGAGCCGCCGTCGCCGCGTCGCCCTTTGACAGAGCGATCATGCCGCGCACATAGGCGTCTTGAGGCAACAATCCGGTCGGTTCTGACGGTCCCGTGGCACACCCGCTCAAGGCCAGCACGGCTGAGACCATCAAGGCCGTGACGGCTCGACCCTGCTTTGACGACTTCGGTTTCATCCTGGTTCCCCCGATCAGCCGATGCCCCGACATCCGCCCTGCCCCGTTTGCGGCCTATTTAAAGCCGAGCGTCCGACCAAAACAACCCCTATGATAACAGGCAACAGGCTGGATGCAGTGATCCGCCCGCCCTCACAGCCGTAAGGGAAGCACGAGCTGGGCCCACTCATTGGCCCCGTGGAGCCTGTGTCATGACCGCCTCAAGCCTGCGCCTTATTCTTGGCGACCAGTTGTCCGCACGGCTGGAGATCCTGCGTGAGGCCGACAAGGCCCGCGATACGATCCTGATGGCCGAGGTCATGGCCGAAGCGTCCTATGTCCCCCACCACGTCAAGAAGATCGCCTTTCTGTTCTCGGCCATGCGCCATTTCGCCGAGGCGCTGAAGACCGCAGGCTATAATGTCCGCTATATTGAGCTCGAAGACCCGGACAACAGCCAGTCGCTGACGGGCGAAGTCTTGCGCGCTATCGACGCGCTCAAGCCGGATCGGGTGGTGATGACGGAACCCGGCGAATGGCGGCTGAAAGAAGCATTTGAGGCCTTAAGGCTGGCCCTGCCCGTCCCGCTTGAGATCAAGGAAGACAGCCGGTTTCTGTGCACCCACGCCCGCTTCAACACCTGGGCCGAGGGGCGCAAAGAACTTCGGATGGAGTTCTTTTACCGCGAACAACGCCGGTTTCATAATCTGCTGATGACGCCCGACGGCAAGCCCGAAGGCGGCAAATGGAACTATGACCACGACAATCGCAAGCCGCCGAAAAACGGGTTGTCCAAGATCAAGCGCCTGAGCTTTCGCAAGGATGCGATCACGCTGGCCGTGCTGGATCTGGTGCGACGGCGCTTCCCCGACGGCTTTGGCGACCTTGAGCCGTTCCATTTCGCCGTGACCCGCAAACAGGCCCTGCGCGAGCTTGATCACTTCATTTTGGCGATCCTGCCGGGGTTTGGCGATTATCAGGACGCCATGATCAACGGCGATCCCTATATGCGCCATTCGCTTCTGTCGGCCTATATCAATGCCGGACTGCTTTATCCGCTCGAAGTCTGTCAGAGAGCCGAGGCCGCCTATCGGGACGGTCATGCCCCGCTTAATGCCGTCGAAGGGTTCATCCGCCAGATCCTCGGCTGGCGTGAATATGTGCGCGGCATCTATTGGCGCTATATGCCGGAGTACCAGACCCGCAATGCCCTAGCGGCCCACGCGCCCTTACCCGCCTTTTACTGGACCGGCCGAACGCGCATGGCGTGCCTCGCCGAAGCCGTGCGCCACACCCGCGAGCATGCCTATTCGCACCATATTCAACGGCTGATGCTGACCGGCAATTTCGCCCTTCTAGCCGGGATCGACCCACGGCAGGTGCACGAATGGTATCTGGCGGTCTATGCCGATGCCTATGAATGGGTCGAGCTGCCCAATACGCTCGGCATGGCCCTGCATTCAGACAACGGGTTGCTGGCATCCAAGCCCTATGCCGCCAGCGGCAACTATATCAACCGTATGAGCACCTATTGCCAGGGCTGCGCCTATGATCCGGGCGAAGCCATCGGGCCGCGCGCCTGTCCGTTCAACGCGCTTTACTGGGACTTTATCGCCCGCCATCGGGACCGGTTTGCCGCCAATGGTCGGATGCCGTTTGTCTATGCCACCTGGGACAAGATGGGCACCGTGAAACAGGACGCCCTGCGATCTCAGGCCACCAGCCACCTTGAAGCTCTGGCCGAGGGGCGGCTCTGATGCCCAAGGGGATCAAGAAAGAGCATTTGCCGCAAAAAACCTGTGTGGTGTGCCAACGCCCGTTCACCTGGCGCAAAAAATGGGAAAAGGTCTGGGACAGCGTCCAATATTGCTCCGACGCCTGCCGGAGCCGCAAGGGCAAGGCGCGCCCGGTTTAGGGACGGAACAGCCCTCTTCGTGAAACTTTTTTAAAACTTCAGCGGCTCCGGCGTGGGGCTGCGTCCCTTGGATCGAGGCCGTTCAGGTGGCCCGAAACTGGGGATTATAATTCATGTCTACGCTCTCTTTGCGGCAAGCTCTGCTGCTGACTGCTACGGGTCTGGGTCTCGGCTTTGCCGTCACGCCCGCTTTGGCTGACACAACGGCGCAAACCTCCGCCGCCACCACCGCCGATGAAGCACCGGTCACAGAAGTGGTCGTCGCCGGTCAGCGTCGCAGCCTGGCCCGCGCCGTTCAGGAACAACGCGAAAGCCTGACCATCGCCAATGTGGTCTCGGCCGAAGAACTTCAAGCGCAACCGACCGCCAACCTCGCCGACCTTCTGACCCGTATCCCGGGCCTGTCTTCGGCTGTGGACCAGTCGCGAAACCAAGCCGGGACCGGCGAAGCCCAGTATGTGACCATCCGCGGCCTCGACAGCTCGTGGAACGCCTATTCGATGAACGGCGTGCGTCTGGCCCAGACCGACTCCAAGGCCCGCAGCATCTCGATGAACCTGTTGTCGCCGTTCGCCCTGTCGTTCGTGCGTGTGGACAAGGCCCCGACCGCCGAGATGGACGGGGATGCTCTGGCCGGGACCGTCGACTTCCGCACCGCCTCGGGTTTTGACTTCTCGCCGAACTACAACCGCCTGCGCCTTCAGGGCCAGCTGGCTGACCGTGCGATCCAGCGCGATGTCGACGGCCTTGGCTATACGGCTCAGATCGAACTGGCCCGCACCTTTGGCAACTCGGACCAGTTTGCCGTCTACGGCAACCTTTACTATCAGGACAAGGACAACGCCGGGGAATCCCAGGCCGTCCAACAGGACTATGTAAAGCTCGACTCGACCGCGCCGGGCCTGGTCCGCGATCAGGGCACCAAACTTTATGCCCGGGGTCCGCAGTGGAACTTCTATCGCAACAGCGTGAAGCGTCAGGGCGCTACCTTGTCGCTGGACTACAAGACCGACGTCCAGAGCCTTTATGCCCGCTTCACGCATGGTGAGTTCGCTCTCGACACGCACATGGACCAGTCGTCGGCCCGTCTCGGCCTCGCAACGGCCCCGAGCGGTTCGAAAGAACTGGTGGATTTCCTGACCGCCAACCGTCCGTCTTCGGCCTGGCAGACCAACGGCGACAGTGATCCGAAGAACGTCAAGTTCTATGGCGCGATCCCGGGTCAATACAGCCGTACCGAGCACTCGGAACAATCGCTGACCACCGCCATGATCGGCGGCGAAACCAAGCGTGACGCCCTGACGCTGGATTACGCGGTGTCCTACTCCAAGGGTGAGACCGTCTATCCGTTCCGCATGCAGGCCGGCTTCTACGCCTTCCCGTGGATCGGCACCCCGGACCAGGGCGGCAAGGCTCAGGTTCCGCTGATCACCGACATCTCGGACCCGAAATCGCCGCAAGCCGTGCTGACGCCGGAAGGTCTGCGTTACATTGGCCGGACCGACATCACCCGCCAGTGGTACACGACCTTTGGCTATGAATATGCCGAAGAGACCAAGCTCGACTTCAAGACCAACCTGACTTGGGATGCGAACCATCCGATCGTCAAGTCGGTCAAGGGCGGCTTTAAGTACGAAACGGCCGATCGCGAGTCCAACGACATTGGCACCGGCGACGAAAATCGCTTCTACTTCTACAAGAAGGACGCGAACGGTAACTGGACCACCAATGCCGATCTCTTGGGCAATGGCAGCAACCGTTGGGCCGCTCAGGGTGACTATCTGTTCGATCTGCCGGGCCAAACCCTGAGCAGCTTCATGGGACGCGGCCTGCAGGTGCCGATGCGCCTGGTCGATCCGGAGTTCCTCAAGAACCAAGCCTATAAGTATGCTGCGACCATCCCGTGGTCGGACGACGTTATGAAGCGTAACCTGCTTGAGGGTGAAGAAACCCGCGCATCGGCTTATATCCAGTCGACCCTGACCTTTGGCGACACCCTGACGGTGGTCCCGGGCCTGCGTTACGAAGACAACAACTTCAAGGGCACTTACTGGCGTCCGGAGAGCGTCAAGGGCGCGGATGGCAAGACCACCTCGACCCGCGTTCGTACGACCTCGGACCGCGGCTTTGGCATCTTCCTGCCCAGCGTTGTGGCAACCTGGCGTCCGAACGAAGAGATCGTCGTGCGCGGGGCGATCCGTCGCGCCTATACCCGTCCGGCGTTCGACCAGATGATCGGGGCCACCAGCATCTCCAAGGATGCCGACGGCAAGATCATCGCCATCAACATTGCCAACCCGGACCTCGAGCCGGTCATTGGCATCAACTATGACTTCAGCGTCGAAAAGTACGGCGACAACGGTCAGTACCTGATGGCTTCGGTCTACTATAAGGACCTGAAGAACGTGATGTTCGTGTCGGGCTCGACCAACACCGGCACCGATTACAACGTGTGGACGGGCGATAAGATTAAGGACGCCGCTGGCGCCGAAATCACCAAACTCGACAACGCCAAGAAGGTGCTGATCGTCGGACGCATGCCGGAGGCGGGAATCGCCGTCCTCAA
>DAITMY010000143.1:0-6334 GCA_036834925.1 Asticcacaulis sp. | reverse complement strand
GCCCTGATCCTGCTAGCTACGGTTCCGGGCTTGATCCTGATGCGTGCGGCCCGCGGGGTGGCCTGATTATGGACGGCTTCGATATTGGGGCACTCGATGATGTGATCCATGGTCGGATCCGGCTCGGGATCATGGCCTATCTGTCTACCGCCCGATCAGCAGATTTTGGCAGCCTCAAGACCCATTTGGCGACAACCGACGGCAATTTGTCGGTCCATGCCAAGAAGCTGGAAGAGGCGGGCTATGTGCAGGTGGAAAAAACCTATGCCGGGCGCAAACCCCTGACCCGGCTGCATATCACCGACGTAGGGCATGCGGCTTTTGTCGCTTATCTCGATGCCATCAGCCGCTTGGTGGCGAAACCTTAAGGCTAGCATTGGCGTGCAGGACAAAAAGCTCTAGGGTCGCGCGGCATAACCGGGCGACCCTATGACCGTAACCTTTGACGATATACTGGCCGCAGCGAAGCGGTTGAGTGACCATCTTGATCAAACCCCATGCCCCCAGGCCCGGCGCCTATCCCGCGCTACAGGGCAGGATTTATGGGTCAAGTTTGAAACCCACCACTTTACAGCGTCATTCAAAGAGCGGGGCGCGCTGAACCGTTTGCTACGCTTGAACGATAGTGAGCGCCAACGTGGGGTGTTTGCGGCCTCGGCAGGGAACCATGCCCAGGGCCTTGCGTGGCACGGCCAGCGACTGGGCATCCCCGTCACCATTGTCATGCCCAAGGGCACCCCGTTCGTGAAGGTCGAAAAGACGAGGGGTTTTGGCGCGACAGTCATCCTCGAAGGTCAGACCTATGACGAGGCCTTTGACCACGCCACCCGCCTTTGTGCCGAAAAAGGCGGGGTCTATGTACCCGCCTTTGACGATGCCGACGTGATTGCCGGTCAGGGCACGATTGCGCTGGAAATGCTGGATCAGGCCCCTGACCTCGATACCTTGGTCATCCCGATTGGCGGCGGTGGCCTGATCGCGGGCATGGCTTTAGCGGCCAAGGCGCTTCGTCCCGACATCCGTGTCGTTGGCGTCGAGGCGGCCATGTATCCATCCTTTGCCGCCCGGCGTCAGGGCGGCATGCCCATCACGGGTGGGTCAACCATCGCCGAGGGGATTGCCGTCAAGGCCGTAGGGGACCTGCCCTTCCGACTGGCCGACCCCTTGGTCGATGAGCTTTTAAGCGTCGAAGAGGCCGAGCTTGAACGCGCCATTGCCCTCTATGCCAATGTCGAAAAGACCGTGGCCGAAGGGGCTGGGGCCGCTGGACTGGCGGCGGTGCTGCGCTATCCCGACCGCTTCACGGGGCGCAAGGTCGGCCTTGTGCTGTGCGGCGGTAACATCGACACGCGATTGATGGCCTCGGTGCTACAAAGAGAGCTGGTGCGCGAAAAACGCCTTGTCACCTACCGCATCCTCGGCGATGACCGGCCCGGCATGCTGTCCCAAATGGCCAGTGTGATCGGCTCACGCGGCGGGAACATTGTCGATGTCGCCCATAACCGGCTCACACTCGATGTCCCGGCCAAGGGTGCAGAGTTTGACATCATGGTGGAAACCCAGGATGCGCGGCATGCTTATGAGATTGGTGAAGCCCTGAGGAGTACAGGCTATGCGCTTCGAATTGACTAAGGGACTGGTGCTGGCACTGGCCATTGCGGCGGGTGGTTTGAGCGTGAGCGCCTGTAACCGGGGCGCGGACCCGGCCGTGCTCGCAGCCAATGACAAGGCCGCCAAAGACTTTCTAGAAAAGAACGCCAAGGCAGAGGGCGTCGTCACCTTGCCGTCAGGAGTTCAATATAAGGTGCTGAAAGCTGGCGCCGCAACCGGGCAAAGCCCGAAGCTGATCGACACCGTCAAGGTTCACTACGAGGGTAAGCTGATTGACGGCAAGATTTTTGATTCCTCCTATGAGCGGGGCACCCCGGCCGTGTTCGGCCTTCAGAACCTCGTGCCGGCCTGGCAGGAAGCGCTGCCGAAGATGAAACCCGGTGATGTCTGGGAACTCTATGTGCCGCCGGCCATGGGCTATGGCGAAATGGGCGCGGGGGAGATCCCGCCCAATAGCGTGCTGATCTTCAAGATCGAGCTGGTGGACTTCAGACCGGCCAAGCGCTGATAAAAAAGGCCCCGGATCACTCCGGGCCTTTTCTCAAACTTTGATGATTACCTTAACGCTTTTCGCCGCGGCCAATGCCGACATAGGTAAAGCCGCGCGCCGCCATGTCATCCGGACGATAGATATTGCGGAGGTCAACGACTACCGGGGCCTTGAGCAAGCTCTTGACGCGATCCAGATCCAAGGCGCGGAATTGATCCCATTCCGTCAGAATCGCAACCGCATCGGCCCCATCAATGGCTTCGTAGGGGCCTGACTTGAAATCTACGCCGGTTAGCAGCTTCTCGGCTTCATGGCGGCCCTCAGGGTCATAGGCCTGCACGGTTGCCCCCATGGCCTGAAGCATCGGAATGACATCCAGCGACGGCGCATCACGCATATCATCCGTATTCGGCTTAAAGGTCACACCAAGGATTCCGACCCGTTTGCCCTTGATGTCTCCACCCATGGCCTTGGAAATCCGACCAGCCATATCCTTTTTGCGCGCATCATTAACGGCAACCGTGGCTTCGATCAGCTTAACGGGCGACCCGTTATCAGAGGCCGTGCGGACAAGGGCTAATGTGTCTTTAGGGAAACACGATCCCCCATAACCCGGACCCGCATGGAGGAACTTGGAACCAATCCGCTTATCGAGGCCGATCCCACGCGCCACCGCCTGCACATCGGCCCCGACGGCCTCGCACAGATCGGCCATTTCGTTGATGAAGGTGATCTTCATCGCTAGGAAGGCATTTGCGGCATATTTGATCAGTTCAGACGTCCGCCGTCCGGTGAACACGATGGGCGTCTCATTGAGATTCAGCGGACGATAAAGCTCGCGCATTACCTCTTTGGCGCGATCATTGTCCGTGCCGACCACAACGCGATCCGGTCGCTTAAAGTCTTCAATCGCCGCCCCTTCGCGCAAGAACTCAGGGTTCGAGACGACAGCGAATTCGTCCGGCGAACGATGCTTGGCAAGGATCGCTTCAACCTCGTCACCCGTTCCGACGGGAACCGTCGATTTATTGACGATAACCGTAAAGCCCTTGATTAGCTGGGCGATTTCTTCGGCTGCCGCATAGACATAGCTTAGGTCCGCATGGCCATCTCCACGGCGGGACGGCGTTCCGACAGCAATAAACACCGCGTCCGCATTGGCAACGGCATCGGCTGGGTCCACAGAGAAAGACAGACGCCCTTCACGAACGTTTTTGGCAACTAATTGCTCGAGGCCAGGCTCGAATATCGGGATCTCACCTTTATTCAGGCGCTCGATCTTCGAATGATCCTTATCAATACAGGTTACCGTATGCCCGAAGTCTGCAAAGCAGGCTCCAGAGACAAGACCTACATAGCCAGTTCCGATCATGGTCACGCGCATATCAGCACAGTCTTTTCAAAAAAATTAATCAAAACTGACACAGTTGGTCAGTGGCTCTGCTGGAACTGCCATTCTCATTTTCTATATAAAATGGCAAGTCAGCTACTGAGAAATAATTGCTACAATCCTGTTAATCAATTCATTTTCACTGGCGGCACACATAACAAGGCGCTATGCACCCACCAGACTGCACTGCGGCAGTCCCAAAGGAGAGGAAGATTGTGGGCAAACGTCCTGTCCGTAAAGCAGTACTGCCGGTTGCCGGCCTTGGCACCCGAGTATTACCCGGCACCAAGATGGTGCCTAAGGAACTCCTAAATGTCGTGGATCGTCCGATCCTAGCCTATGTCGTCGCAGAAGCCCGCAAAGCCGGGATCGAGCACTTTGTGTTTGTAACCGGGCGCGGTAAACAGGCGATCGAAGACTATTTTGATCACCACATTGAACTCGAAGCTCAACTGGCCGCTAAGGGCAAAACCGCCCAGCTTGAAGAACTTCTCGCTGAACTTCCCAAGCCGGGCGAAATGAGTTTTGTCCGCCAGATGGCGCCCCTTGGACTCGGACACGCTGTCTGGTCAGCGCGAGATGTGATCGGTGACGAGCCCTTTGCGGTGATCTTGCCAGACATGGTGATGGACTCGGACATTCCCGCCTTGGGTCAGGCCTTACAGGCTTATGATCAGGTCGGAGGCAACATTCTTGTGGTCGAGGAAGTTCCGCAAGAGGAAACCCACAAGTACGGGATTGTCGCCATTGAGCCGACTGAAGGACGTCTTGCCCGAATGACCGGCATGGTCGAAAAACCTGCACCGGGCACGGCGCCGTCAAACCTGATTGTCTCGGGTCGTTATATCCTGCAACCCGAAATCTTTGCGCTCCTAGCCCGCCAAGAAAAAGGCGCAGGGGGTGAAATTCAGCTTACGGACAGCATGATCCGACTGATGGATTCGCAAACCTTCCACGCCCTTAAATATGACGGCGTGACATACGATTGCGGGGATAAGATCGGTCTGTTAAGAGCAAATGTTGCTCTTGCGCTCAAACGTCCAGATCTGGGGGCTGCGGCCCGCGACGCCTTAAAACCTTTCTTTATTTAAAGCGGAATTTCAATGACTAAGCCTCGCGCCGACATCGTTCCTAACACCCTCGCCTATGAAAACGAAAGCCTCGTCAAGCCGACCGGCTTTCGCGAGTACGACGCGCGCTGGCTGTTTGAAAAAGAGATCAACCTCAATGGCATTCAGGCTTTAGGTCTGGGTCTGGGCACCTACATCCACGAAGCCGGCGTTAAGCCGCGTATTGCCGTTGGTCATGACTTCCGCAGCTACTCTCAAAGCATCAAGAATGCCTTGATCTTGGGGCTGATCCAGTCCGGTTGCGAGGTTTTGGATATCGGCCTCGCCCTATCGCCTGTGGCCTATTTCTCGCAATTTGATCTCGATGCGCCTTGCGTGGCTATGGTCACGGCTAGCCACAACGAAAATGGCTGGACGGGTGTGAAGATGGGAGCCCAAGCCCCCTTGACCTTTGGGCCGGATGAAATGAGCCGCCTGAAGGCGATCGTTCTCGAAGGTCAAGGCGTTGCCCGGCCGGGCGGATCTCTAACCCGGATTGACGGTATGGCCGAGCGCTATATCGCCGATGTGGTCGGGGACATGAAGCTTAACCGCAAACTCAAGGTGATCTGTGCCTGTGGCAATGGAACTGCCGGTGCCTATGCCCCGGAAGCGCTGCGCCGGATGGGTGCCGAAGTGATCGAGATGGATTGTACCCTCGACAACACCTTCCCGCGCTATAATCCGAATCCGGAAGATCACGAAATGCTTCTGGCCATGGCTGAAGCGGTTCGTGAGCATGGGGCGGATCTAGCCCTTGGCTTTGATGGCGACGGCGATCGGTGCGGCGTCGTTGATAATACCGGCGAAGAAATCTTTGCCGATAAAATTGGCCTGATGCTCGCGCGTGATCTCAGCGCGATCTACAAAGATGCGACCTTTATCGTCGATGTGAAGTCGACCGGGCTCTATGCGACGGATTCGATCTTGGCGGCCAATGGCGCGACCACCGTCTATTGGAAAACGGGTCATAGCTATATTAAGCGTAAGACGGCCGAGCTTAAGGCGCTTGCCGGCTTTGAAAAGTCGGGGCACTTCTTCTTCAACACCCCGATCGGGCGCGGTTATGACGATGGTCTGGTCGCGGCCAAAGCGATCTTGGCTATGCTTGATCGCAACCCGGGCATGAGCCTTTCGGATTTGAAGTCTGCGCTTCCGCCCGCCTATACGTCGCTGACGATGTCGCCCAAGTGTGCGGACGAACTAAAGTACGGCGTGCTGGACCGGATCGTTCAAGAGTATGTCGATCTTCACGCCGCGGGCGGCAGCATCCTCGGTCGCAAGATCACCGAAGTGATCACAGTGAACGGGGCTCGGGTCCATCTCGATGATGGATCTTGGGTGCTTGTCCGCGCCTCATCGAATAAACCCGAGATGGTCGTCGTCGTGGAAAGCCTTCAGTCTGAAGACGATATGCGCGCCTTGTTCCGCGAAGAAATCAAACCCCGGCTGGCGCGCCATCCTGAAATTGGGGCGTTCAACCAAGAGATCTGATGGTCAATGCATCCGGCTGAGTTCAAATCTGAACTCAGCCGGTTCTGTTTCGACCCTGTAGGCCCTATCTGTTATCAAACAGGGAGTGCCGAGATGCGCGTCAGCGAAGCCAAACGAATTGCCTGCCTGATCAACCCTAATTCTGGCACTGTTGCCTCGCTAGGGCCAGCCACAGTCTTGGACGAGATTGACGTGACCCCCTGATTTTCCTCCACGAGTGATTAGAGTCTGGCCTGAAGG
>DAITMY010000142.1:0-6355 GCA_036834925.1 Asticcacaulis sp. | reverse complement strand
CTGATGTAGGGGAGGGGGGCGGACAGGTCAAACGCTGGTGTGTTGATCCAAGGCCTGTCCGCGGCCAATCCTCAGGGGCGCAGGCTCTGGGCCACCGGGCGGGCGTCACCGGGGCGGAAGAACACCAGGGTCACACGTCCGACCTTGAAGCCGAATTTGCGCAAGTCCGCCCGGTTAATCACCACGCCGTCGGCCACATGGTGCGACCAGTCATCGACATCGACCGCGAGGGTCTGGCCATTAAACGGCACTTCAAGGGCGTAGCGAATTCGGAGGGCATTTCCGGTGTTTTCCAGCCGGGCTTCACCGCGCACATCCGCCGCCGTGCCGACGTATTCGCCTGGGGCCTTCTGGACAAAGGTCCAGACCCGCTGTTGGCGGGTTCCGTCGTTCCAGAGGAAGGCCTCGTCGAGGACGAGCGTGTCGCCGTTGATCGTGCCGTCGGCGACGACGGTAAAGCTGCGGGTGATCTTGCCGCTGCCATCCTCAACCACGCCATAGGCATAGCTGCGGCCCTTAAAGTAGTCCTTGAGGACGAAGGCGGGCTGGGGCTGGCTGTTGCGCGCGATCTCGGGCGTGGCACAGGCGCTCAGGCCCAAGGTCGCCGCTAGGGTTAGGGTGCAGATGACAGCTTTGCGGATCATGACGGGTCCCTCCTCTTGTGAACTTTAGTACGCATCCCCTGTCTTATCGGATCCTGAGCCGTCTGTACGAAGCCAGATCAGTGTCCCGGCGGGGGCTCCGCATCGCGGTTGGCATCCCGGTGGCGTTCATGGGCGCGCGGATCCAGCTCCAGCGCCTGGGTGGTGGTCCGGGGGGGCTCGACGAAGCGCTCTTTATCCTCCTTGCGCGGCGAGGCCTTGGCCGTCATGCGGTAGAGGCCGAAGAGGGCGAGGCCGAACATAGAGGCTGCCCCCACAAGGAAGGGCGCTTCACGGGCCAGAAGCCCGGCTGCCCCGGCCACCAGCGGTCCGGCCACGGCGCCAAAGCCATAGCAGGTCAAAAGCGCGGCGGCGGTGGGAACGAAATTGCCGCCGCGTACCTGATCATTGGCGTGGGCCACACACAGGGAATAGATTGGCAGATAGCCGCCGCCATAGACCATGCCAAGGGCGATCAGCACCGGAAAGCTGAGCCCTAGGGTTTCTGCGAGGGCCAGGCCGATTGCCGCAGCACCCGTGATCAGCGCGGTCAGGACGATGACCCAGCGCCGGTCGATCCGGTCGGACAACCGACCGAACGGCCATTGGGTGATGGCCCCGCCGAGGATGGTGGCGCTGATGAACAGGCCAATGGTCTGGCTGTCATAGCCCTGTTCCCGCAGCAGGAACGGGGCCACGGACCAGAAAATGCCCCCCGTGATGCCTATGGCGATCCCGCCTGCTGCGGCCATGGGCGAGGCGCTGAACAGGCCCTTGAGGTCTGCCTTGGCCGAGGTGATGGGGGCAGGCCCCGATTGCCGTGTCAGAGCTACCGGCATAATCGCCCACAGGAACGACAGGCCCACCACGGTAAAGATCAGGACGCCGCTGACGGGCACGACGCTCAGCAAAAGCTGGCCGACAATCACCGACGCCAGATCCACCATGCGGTAGCGCGACAGCACTTGGCCGCGGTTTTCATTGGTCGATTCCGCGTTCAGCCAGCTTTCGATGATCATATAGAGGATTGAGGCCCCCCAGCCGCTGGCAAAGCGCAGGACCAGCCAAACCGCTTCGTGGACGGCGACCGGATAGATCAGTACCGCCTGAATCATGATCGCGCCAAAGGCGGCAAAGGCCCGGATATGTCCCACCCGCTTCACCGGTTCCGCACCAAACAGGCTGGCGCTGACAAAGCCTGCGAAATAGGCCGCCCCCAGAAGACCGATGGCGATCGGAGACATCCCCTCTTCGGCGGCGCGCAAGCCGATGACCGTGGTCAATAGGCTATTGGCTCCGGTGAAAAAAAACACCGCAACCAGCAAGGCGGGTAAGCGGAACGGGAACGTCTGGCGCACTACATGCACAGCATGCCGGGCGCGGTGGATGACGGCGGACATCGAATCTCCTCGGGGTATCACCGCGGGCCGGGCCAAGTGGCCCGAAATATGACCTGCATCCTGACAGGGGCGTCCTGTCTGGCAAGTCTCTAAAATACAGGGAAGTCTGATCCGGGATCAGACTGGGGTACCATAGTTCCCCGGACGCGCGAATCCACCCCTGCGAGGCTTGAGACTTAAAAAACCTTATTTTTGCCGTATTTTTGCATCTCGGCTTGTGACTGAATTCCTGTCAGTGAAAAAAACTTCACACGAGATAGCGCTGTTAGGTCTGGGTTAAACCTGTAGCGGTAAGCCTAAAGACACGCTAACTCAGAATGAGCTTATGTCCAGTACGGGATTTCTTTCAGTTTGGGTCGTCCTATCGGTCCTGGTTTCAGGCCTTGGCATTTCGCATGCCCAAGCCCAGAGCCGTGTGTTGACATGGCCGGGCAAGGCTCAAAGTCCTGAGTCAGTTCCTCCATCCCAGCTGCCCCCAGAGCCGGCCCGCTCCGAACGCGTCGTCGAGGCTGTGGCGCGCCCGGTGGATCCGGTGCCCCAGACAGAGATGCCGGAGGTGCGTAACTATCCGGTGCCGGTTTCTGTGCCTGCTCCTATGCCTATCGCCGCTCCGGTTGTCCCAACGCCAGCTGCGCCGCCGATTCGGACGGCACCGCTGCCGTCCGACTTTGGCCAGTCACCGCGACCAGGCGCTCGGATCGCCGCAGAGCCAAAACCGTCTGCGCCGGTTCAGGTACAGGCTGCGCCCGTGGCTCCGGCCAAACCGGTTGCGCCGCCAACCGTCACGGCCGCAGCGCCCGTTCCGGTGCCTGCACCGCCGACCGCATCTGTGCCGGTCACGCCCGCGGACGCGCCCTATCAGATCCCGCCGACCAGTAAATATGCCGGTCGGGTAGCGACTGCCCCCGCTCCGGCCCAGGCCGCCGGTCAAAATCCAGTTGCGGCCAATGCCCAGGCTTTAGCCGAACAAATGCCCACTCAAGCCTCAGGCAATGGGTTTGTGCCCGGTCAGCAAGCCACGAACCCTGAGACTCAGCGCCCCAGATTTTACTCTCTTCACCGCCAGTACGGCCTCGTCCCGGACCCATCGCCCCACACGGCGACTCCGGATCCCCGTTCCTCTGTTTCAAAAGAATAGAGCCTATGCCCAGCCGTCTTCACCAATTGATCGAACTTGCGCGGGAAAAGTCGAGTGACCGGCGTCGCCAGTTGCTGCGGGACATCACCGACGTGTTCATGTTCCATGCCCCGGATGATGAAGCCCCGGAAATGGCGCTGTACGACGAAGTCATGACGCAACTGACCGAGGAGATGGAAACCATCGTGCGGGCCGAGTTATCGGATCGGCTGGCGGATGCGCGCCATGCGCCCCGGACCTTGCTGCGCAAGCTGGTGTCTGACGATATTATGGTCGCCGAACCGATCCTGACCCGTTCGAAGGCTTTGACAGACTTGGATCTGATTCACGTGGTCCAGACGAAAGGGCAGGAGCATATTCGCGCCGTGTCCAAGCGCGAGACGGTGTCCGAGGTTGTGTCTGGTGCAATCATCGAGCACGGGGACGACCATACCCTCAATGTGCTGCTGTCTAACGACGGGGCCAAGTTGTCACGGGCCTCGACGGAAGTTGCCGTCGAGCGAGCTCAGGCCAACCCGATGCT
Source organism: Asticcacaulis sp. (assembly GCA_036834925.1). Classification (GTDB taxonomy): domain Bacteria; phylum Pseudomonadota; class Alphaproteobacteria; order Caulobacterales; family Caulobacteraceae; genus Asticcacaulis. The sequence goes on along the minus strand of DAITMY010000142.1, from coordinate 2,653 downwards.
GCATGACGCCGTGGTCAAGCGCAAAGATATGCCCGCTGATTTGCTCAACGAGATGTATTTCGTAGTTGAAGCCCGGCTGCGAGAGCGGATTCTCGAAGAAAACAGCCGTCTGGACCCGAACCTGATCGACAAGGCGCTGAGCAAGGGACGCACGCGGGTCGCCGTCAATCACGGATCTATACCGCAAGATTACCAAGATGCTGTTGATGCAATCGAATTGATGCGTCGAAACGGAAGTCTTACACCCCAGAAATTGGCATCTTTCCTTCGTTCAGGACAGAAAACCTACTTCCTTGTTGCTTTGGCTCAGTTGGCAGATATTGACTATGCAACGGCTCGGCAGATCGTTGAGCGTAAGGAAATCGACGCGCTTGCTATTGCTTGCCGTGCAGCGGATCTTGATCGCGCATTATTCCTGACCTGTGTCATGATTTTGTTAAACAATGACGGCGATGCTATGGGCAAAGCACAGGACTATGGGAGGCTTTATGCCGAGCTGCCAAAGGAAACCGCTTTGCGAACCATCCGATTCTGGCGCGTTCGACGTGCAGAAGGCGGTGTGGCGGCCTGATCGATACGCAGGCCAGCCGCACACCTCTGTTTTGTCGGTCGGGATTCAGGCCCCTGCGGACAGGGCTTCGTTGAGGCCATCTGCGGCGGTATCCGCAAGGTTTTTCAGCCCGTGGTCAGCGAAGATGTCGCGCGCGATCTCGAACGCATAGGCGGCGGCCACCCGGTCGGTAGACTTGCCGATCAGCTTCTCCCGAGCCAGATAGAGACGGCCCAAGTTCGCTTGAATGACGGCCCAAGACACCGGATCCTGCTCCGGACGGATCAGGTCAAGCTCGGATTTGAAACCATTTTCTGCGGCTTTCAGGGCTGCGAGATCGCCCGTCCGCTCCGCGCGGCGCGCTAAACAGGCGGCCCGATTATTGGCCACCGTCGCCCGCAGGCTCAGGGATTGAGCCAAGGGCTTTTCCAATGCCATATCAAAGACTTTAACGGCTTTGTCGAAGGCCTCATCGCTGTCACAGATCTCAGCGAGCGCTTGCAAGCCCAGAGCCAAGGCATGTTGCTGGCCGACCCAATCAAGCGGGCTGTGGTCGCGATTGACCTGTAACTCTAGGCTCGAAAGCATAGCGACGCCTTCGGCGATGATCTCGCCATCTTTTTCCAACTGACCCAGATAGACGTGAGCGACCCCGCAGAGTTCCTTGGTGCGGTTATAACTGATCGGCTCGTAATCCGAGCTGAGACGACGCATGAGCTGCAACAGATCGTGCAGCACCGGGCCGAGAATCCGCACTTCGCTCTGACGCCAGCCAATGGCCAGCAACAGGTCCGCCCGTTCGGTGCGGGCAAAGGCGGCCGTGACACGGTCGCGCGGCAGGTCACTGGCCTTGGCTAGGGCATCCAAGGCCTTGATCGCCTGATCATATTGGGCGGCGGCAGAGAGGGTGAGGTCTTCGTCTTGACGGCCCAAGGCCAGGCGGGCTGTGACCCGAGCACCCGCTAGATCATAGCAGGCCTTGAGGTAGGGGCAGTCTTCGGCCCCCCCGCGGCCTTCGGCAATCAGATTTTCGGCGGTGGTCAGCAATTCTGGCGCATCATAGAGGTCAGAGCCCGTGATACAGGTCAGGGCCTGTTCCAAAGCGGCTTCAGCCGCCTGTTGGCGGGTCTCGGCCAGCTTTCCGGCGCTTTCGGCCGCTGAGGCGGCTTTACGGACGGCTTCGGCCTCGCCGGTGCGACGGGCATATTCGCGCCAGCACATGGCCGCTTCGAGGTAGCGACTATGGCGGTCGCTGGCACTGACGGTTCCCCCTTTGACCGTCGCGGTCCGGGCGGCACCCAGAAGGATCGTCTGATCCATCAGCTCCATCAGACTGGGGTCTGTCCCCTCCAGCCCCTTGCCCGCCTGAGCCGCTGCGCCCAAGATCCGCTTCAGTTCCCGACCAAATTCAAACATGTGCGTCGTGTCCACCGTCCCACGACGGCACGCCCGCCGGGGTCTCGCGGGGGACTGAGCAAGAGCGGGGCCGTTGAGGCCCGGATCTCGAACTCGGGGTCAGCGCCGCCCGAACAGTCGCTCGATGTCGGCCAGCTTCAACTCGACATAGGTCGGGCGGCCATGGTTGCATTGCCCGGAATGCGGGGTAGCTTCCATCTGGCGGAGCAGAGCGTTCATTTCTGGGGCGGTCAGGCGTCGGCCAGACCGGACAGAGCCATGACAGGCCATGGTGCCGCAGACCTCCGCCAGACGCTCTTTGAGGGCCAGAGCCTGGCCATTTTCGGCCAGATCATCAACGATGTCCCGCACCAGACCCGCCGCATCCACATCCCCCAGCAAGGCCGGGGTTTCGCGCACCAGCACCGCTCCGCCGCCAAAGGCCTCAAGGACAAGACCCATTTCGGCCAGATCGTCGGTATGGACCAGCAAGCGCTCTGCTTCGGCGGGATCGAGATCCACGACCTCGGGGATCAGAAGGGTCTGGCGGACAACCCCGCCACCGGCCATCTGGACCTTCATCTGCTCATAGACCAGCCGCTCATGGGCAGCATGCTGGTCGACGATGATCAGGCCATCGCGGGTTTGGGCCAGAATATAGGTCTCATGCAATTGGGCCCGGGCCGCGCCGAGGGGATAGTCCTCTGG
>DAITMY010000141.1:0-6409 GCA_036834925.1 Asticcacaulis sp. | reverse complement strand
GGCTCTGATTTTGCTGCATAAATCCGGCCTGATCACGCTTAAGGATCCGACTAACATTGCCACTACAGCCCGTGATGTTGTCGGCAATCCGAAACAGCTTGTTTTTCGTGAGCTGGAATCGCCGACCTTGCCGCGCGTTCTCGACCAGGTCGATCTGGCCCTGATCAACACCAACTATGCCTTGGATGCGGGTCTCGATCCCAACAAGGATGCGCTCGTCAAGGAAGGCAAGGACTCCCCCTATACCAATTATCTGGTCGCCCGAGCGGATAATCAGAATGATCCGCGCCTCCAGACCTTAGCCCGGATTATGACAACGCCTGAGGTGGCAAAGTTCATCAATGACACCTACCATGGGGCTGTGCTACCGGCGTTCTGAGAACCGGAAAACCGGAACGTTAAGACGCAACAGGGGATTCCGTCATGACATCGCTCGCAGGCAAAACCGCACTGGTGACCGGCTCGACCAGTGGGATCGGACTGGCGATTGCTGAGCATCTGGCGGCGGCCGGGGCCAAGGTCATGATCAATGGCTTTGGCGAAGCGGCGGCCATTGAAACCCTGCGCGCGGATATGGCGGCGCGTCATGGTGTGGCTGTGGCTTACAATGGCGCGGACATGAGTCAACCGGACCAAATCGGCGCTCTCGTGGTCGCAACCGAGCGGGAACTGGGGGCCGTGGACATTCTGGTCAATAATGCCGGGATCCAGCATGTCTCGCCGGTCCAGGATTTTCCGCCTGCCAAATGGGATGCCATCTTGGCGATCAACCTATCGAGCGCGTTCCACACCACCCGTCTGTGCGTGGCGGCGATGAAGGGACAACGCTGGGGCCGGATTATCAATGTGGCCTCGGCCCACGGTCTGATCGCGTCACCCTTCAAGTCCGCCTATGTTGCGGCCAAGCACGGGGTTGTGGGCTTTACCAAGAGCGTAGCTCTGGAACTGGCCGAACATGGGGTGACCTGTAATGCCATCTGCCCGGGCTATGTTCTGACCCCGCTGGTGGAAAAGCAGATCCCCGATACGGCCAAGGCCCGCAATCTGACCGAAGAGCAAGTGGTGCGCGATGTCCTGCTGGCGGCCCAGCCGACCAAGCAGTTCATCACCGTCGATCAAGTGGCTCAAACGGCTCTGTTCCTGTGCTCCGACGCCGCCAGCCAGATCACGGGTACGGCCCTGTCGATTGATGGTGGCTGGATCGCGCAATAGGGCGAACGGGCTGTTGCAGATCTGTCTTGCGACGCTCAAGGGTTCTTCAGACTTTTTGCCTATAACATTGCCGCGAGGGGTCTCGCGCGGGAAGCGCGGGGGGCGTATGCCCACGCGTGAGCGGTCCGGTTCTTGCAAACGCCCTCACGGACCAAGAGGGTTGCTGTATGTTTTTGGAAAGTGAAACAGATTTGATCATTGCCCTGGCCCTTGCGGCGGGGGTTTTGCTCATTCTGGCGATCGTGGCCGGGGTCATGGCCATGCTCAAGACCTTTCAGTTGCGCCAGATCGAAGAGCGTCTGATCGCCAGTGAGCGCCAGACCGAACATCTGGAGCGCCGGATGTTCAATGTTCTCAATGCTATACCGGTCGCGTTGGTTGAAACGGATACCCATGGCAAGTTCACGTTTGCCAACCGCACCGCGCACCAGCTTCTGGGCCGCCGGGATGCAGAGCTTCTTGGCCTTCGGTTTCATTCAGCGACCTGGGGCATCTGTTATCCCGATGGCCGTGTCATCCCGCAGGAGCTGCTGCCGATAGCGCGCGCCTTGCGGGGTCAGGTGGTTAAAGGCTTCCAGCATCTGATTGCCCATCCCGGGACCCGGTCGAAAATGCTGGTGTCGGTGACCGCTATGCCGGTGATGAACCCGGCGGGTGAGGTCATTGGCTCGACCACGGCTCTGGTCGAACTGGAAAATCTTGCGGGGGATGAGGGCCAAGGCGTTGATGCCGCTTGGCGGGGTAGCTGGTTTGACAGTGCCGGTCTCGCCCTCTGGGGGCTGGCCGGGGATGGTGTTGTCCGAACCCTGAACCCTGCGGCGCAAACGCTGCTGGGCTTCAGCCGCGATCAACTCGTAACCCGTCCCTTTGTTGACGCGCTTGTTGCCCCCGAAGATCGTCAGCGCACGCGCACCTATTTCGACAGCGTCTTGAAAGATCCGTTGTCGGCTCCGGCCACACTCGAAGTCACCCTTGAGCCAGAGGCGCAGCCGCGCCGCCGGGTGCTCCTGGCGGCCTGGAAGGTCGAGGGGCACCAGGCCGAAGTCGGCTTGACGATACAAGTGACGGACATCGAGGCCGTGCGTCTGCGGGAAATGCAGCGCGATGCCGACTTTGCCACGGCGTTGGCGGATGCCACCCGCGCCCGAGCCTTTGGCGGGGCTGGGATTTGGCGCTATGATCCGGCCACTCAGACCCTTCATGAGGATGAGCCGCTGCGCACCCTGATTGGGCGTCCGGCGGTCGGGGCCAATTCCTTGGTGCCGGCTGAAGACCAGGCGGCGCTGGATACGGCGATCCGGGCCGTGCTCAATGGCGGCACGACCCGCGTGGATACCCTGACCCGCGTGATCACGCCCGAAGGGGAAATGCGCTGGATCGCTTGGCGCGGTGCGGCACAGCGCGATGCCGAAGGGCAGATGACAGCCGTTATCGGGGCGGCCTATGAAGTCACCGGTATCAAGCAGACCGAGATTGCCGCCCGAGAGGCCACCAAGGCCCTCGAAAGTCTTGCGGCCCAACTGCCTGCGCTCACGCGGACGTGGGACGTGGATGGCCTGATGACCAGCGTGAATGATCGCTGGACCGAACTGACCCAGCTTAGCCGCGAGGCTCTGGTGCGAGAAGATCTGCGACCCGCCCTCGATCCGGACCAGCGACAGGCGGTCCGGACAGCTTTCGATACCGCGTTTGCGCGTCGCGCCACCCAAGCCCTGACCTATCGGGTCCAGACCAAAGACGGCGGTATGATTCCGGTCGTTGAAATGATTGCGCCGCGTTTTGAAACCGACGGCCGGTTCAGTGGCTATGTCGGGGTGGCCCTCCAGGCCGATAGCCTGTCTCAAACCCTCGAAGCCGCCCATGCGGCAGCGTTGGCGCTGTCCCAAAAAGAGACAGAGGGACTCCAGTCAAAGCTCAATGAGGTGGAGGCTGAACTTGTGGCCCTGCGTCAACAAGCGGATCAGGTGGCCTATCTGCTTGATGAGTCTCAGAAACTTGAAACCGTCGGACGTTTGACCGGCGAAGTCGCCAGCGACTTTTCACAAATGCTGTCGGTCATCATTGGGGCGCTGGATATGATCCAGAAGCAGTCGGACCGCCCCGAACAGGTTCGCCGCCTGTCGGAAGCGGCGCTCGTGGCTGGGCGGCGCGGCGAGCGGCTGACCCGCCAGCTTCAGGCCGTCAGCGAACAGAACGGATAAAATAAACTGATCTTTCATGCGCAGCGGGTTTATTCCCGCTGCGTTCTCGCCTATGGGGCGCTCAGTTTTCTGATGACTTCGGACCCGACATGAGCGACCCGACTGATCTGCCGCCTGCTGCGACCCCACCCCAGGGCCTGACCTTTGGCTGGGAAGAGTGGGTCAGCCTGCCGGACCTTGGCCTGCCGTCGATGAAGGCCAAGGTCGATACCGGTGCCCGGACCTCGGCCCTTCATGCCATCGAGATCGAACCCTTTGGCCCGATCCATAAGCCGCGTGTGCGCTTTATCGTCAATCCGATCCCGGGGCGGACCGATGTCGAGGTGGTCTGTTCGGCGGCGCTGGTGGACCGGCGCGAAGTGACCAGTTCAAACGGCGAGACCGAGCTGCGCTTTATTATCCAGACCCACCTTCAGGTTGGCGGCCAGACTTGGCCAATCGAAGTGTCCCTGACCAACCGCGAAGGCATGGCTTACCGCATGTTGCTGGGGCGTCAGGCCCTCGAGTCCGTCGGGGCCTATGTTGATCCGACTCGGTCCCGGCTGCAGCCAGAAAGCAGCTACGACTACTACGACAAGCCCGCCGAGCGGTCCCAGGTCAAGCGCCCCCTACGCATTGCCTTATTGACTCAAAATGCAGAAAACTATTCCAGCCGCCGTTTGATCGAAGCCGCCCAAGGCCGTGATCACGTGATCGAAGCGATCGAGACGTCGCGCTGTTATATGAACATCAATGTGCGCAAGCCCGAGGTGCTCTATGATGGACGGGTACTGCCGCACTATGACGCGATCATCCCCCGTATCGGAGCGCCGCTGACGGGCTATGGTCTGGCGGTGGTGCGTCAGTTTGAGACCACCGGGGCCTATTGCGTCAATCGGTCTGCGGCGATTGCGGCTTCGCGCGATAAGCTGCATGCCCTTCAGGTTCTGGCGCGCAAGGGTGTGGCCATGCCGGTAACGGCCTTTGCCAAGAGCCCCAAGGATACCGATCATGTGCTGGGTGTGGTCGGCGGCGCGCCGCTGGTCGTAAAGCTCTTGCAGGGATCACAGGGGCGCGGCGTCGTGCTGACAGAAACTAACCAAGCGGCCTCGTCCGTGATCTCGGCCTTCCGCGACCTGGAGGCTGATATTCTGGTGCAGGAATTTATCGCCGAAGCGGGCGGAGCGGACGTGCGCTGCCTCGTGATCGGCAGTAAGGTCGTGGCCGCGATGATGCGTAAGGCCAAGTTGGGCGACTTCAGGTCCAACTTGCATCAGGGCGGCAAGGCCTTTGCCATCGACATCACAGACGATGAACGCGAACTAGCGATCCGCGCTAGCCGGGCCATGGGGCTTCAGGTCGCGGGGGTTGATATCTTGCGGGCCAATGATGGGCCCAAGGTGTTGGAGGTCAACTCGTCGCCCGGCTTCCAGGGGATTGAAGCCGCCACGGGTCTCGATGTTGCCGATCTGGTGATCCAGCATATCGAGTCGCGGGTCCGGCCTCTGCATCGGGGCCGCAAGCCCAGTGCTCGGGCCAGCCGCCGCGCGGCAGACATTCCGTCATGAGTCGACAGGGGCGCCGCACGGGTTTGAGCGCAGAAGATGACCGGCTATGGAAGCTGGTTACGCGCACCGTTGTGCCCCGGTCTAACCCAGTTCCGGAGCCTGAGGTTTCTGAAGACCTGTCACAAAAAACTCCAGAAAGGCAACTGGTTGCCGCCCCGAAAAAATCCGGGCGACCGTCCCATCAATCGCCCGCAACCGCCACCTCGACCCTAGCCCTGAGCCCGCAAGCCCTGACGCCGTTCCGCATTGGCGAGGCGGTCAAGGTCCCGGGGACGGGCTACAGTCTGACGCGGGCCACAAGCGCCCGTCCGGATCCGATCGAGCCTCGGCGCAAACGGCGGATTACCCGTGAGCGCGATCCGATTGAGGCGCGCATTGACCTGCATGGCCACAACCAGTTTGCGGCCGAAGACCGGCTGAAGGCCTTTATCACTCAGGCTTGGCTACAGGGGTTGCGAGCGGTGTTAGTAATTACCGGCAAGGGGCCGGACAATGCCGGGGTGATCCGCCAACGCACACCCGAGTGGCTGGCCTCTGCGGATCTGGCCCCCATGATTGCCGGCTTTTCCGAGGCCCATGCCCGCCATGGCGGCGGTGGCGCGCTCTATGTCGCCCTCAAGCGGAACCCCGGTCAGGTCTGATCCAGACGATCAGGACAGAACCGGGGGACGCCGTCAGATATCCTTGATCAGTTTGTGCGTACGGGCGAGATCGCGCAGCGACACCATCGGGCGCGGGCCATAGTGGCTGATGACTTCGGCGGCAGCCAGTGACCCCAGACGGCCACAGGTCTCCAGTGACAGATCGTGAGACAGGCCGTACATAAAGCCCGCCGCATATTGATCCCCGGCCCCGGTGGTATCGACCACCTGATCGACCGGATAGACGGGCACGAGATGGATCTCGTCGCCTTGGACAATCACCGAGCCTTGATCTGAACGGGTGACGGCGGCAAGGGGTGCGATCTCCCGAAGGCTGTTGAGCGCCCGGTTGAAGTCCGAGGTCTCGAACAGCGCCAGCAACTCAGCCTCGTTGGCGAACACGAGGTCAATGGCATGGGTGATAAAATCGAGCAGATCACTGCGCCAGCGGTCCACCACAAAGGTATCGGACAGGGTGATGGCGCGGGTCCGGCCCGCCTCTGCGGCGATGGCACAGGCACGCTCAAATGCCGCACGGCCCGACAGGCTGTCGAACAAATAGCCTTCGAGATAGAGAATACGACTGTCGGCGACCAGTGCCGGGTCCACATCCTCCGGTCCGACCTTGGAGGCGGCACCCAGGCACGTAGCCATGGTGCGCTGTCCGTCCGGCGTGACATTGATCAGACAGCGTCCGGTCGCCGGACCGTCTTTGAGGGCCTCTGTGCCAAAAAACGCGCCTTGCGCCTTCAGGTCATGACGGAAAACTTGGCCGAGCTGATCGTCGGCGACCTTGCCGATATAGGCG
>DAITMY010000140.1:4788-6440 GCA_036834925.1 Asticcacaulis sp. | reverse complement strand
ATGCATTAATTAACCAGTTTGATGAAATTAAATCGTCACCATCTAAAAATGCCACCCAATCAGATTGGGTTTTGGAAATCCCAAATGCTCTTGAATTTCCAAGGTTTCCATAATTAACAACATAAAGTCGAACAAAATTAAAAGAAGCTGAAATTTCTCTGGCGATAGCAAGAGTTTCTTCGTCGGGTCGATCAAGAATAAGTACAAGCTCAGCTCTTATGTCATTTTCTCTACAAATATCCATTGCAGCTATTGCATTTAAACAGGACTTTTTTAAAAGCAGTCCCTCTTTATGTCCATTAACGAGTACACTTAGATTCAACAACACACGCCTCCAATTACTTTTTGATCTTACTCAACATCTGGCCGAGCGCGGTCATTATAAAACTTGGAATTAAATTTCTAACTCGCCAGTACGACCTAATAACTCGCCACGGTAAATTTTCAATAGCCAATATTGGGTCTGGTAACATTTGATCAGAATTTTTTGCACTATCTGAATGAACCAACTGGCCAAGCTGCTTCCCAGGGAGTCTCACGCCGAGGGCACGTTTAATTTCGTCGACCCTTGCATTGCTTTGGTGGCCGCGTTTAACATCAGCCTCTAAAACTTCATATTTTCGATTTAACGACACTACCAATTCTCGCTCACTATTTATAATATTATTCAAATTTGAAGATTCTGATTGCGAGTATTTTAAATTGCTCTGAGCAATTTCAAGCTCTAGTTTAAGATTACGAATTATATTTTCTTGCTCTCTCTGTGCATCCTTATGTGAGTTTACTTCAGCCCTAAAATTATTCATAGCGGCTACAGAAATTTGAACCTCTTCTTTATAGCTTTTTAATTGATTCAAAACACTATTAAATATTTCTGACGGGCTAGCAAAAGTGCTAAAACTTGCCCCTACTATAGATAGAACCTCTCTCTTGAACTCAATAAGTGCATTATTGTAACTAATCACTTCTGTGTCAATTTGAGATCGCGATTCTGATATGTCTTTTATTTCTAATTTTAATAAATTATTTAGTGCAATTTGTTCACTGTACTTTTGTTCTAATTTTAGCAAATCACTTTTGTGTTTATCTGACAATATTTTCAGGTGCGACAATTCTTCAATAAATTTATATTCAGCCTCTAGAGCAACGTTCTTTAATTTATTATGTTCCTCTACACTATGCTTGATATGATCAATTAGCGACATATTGGAAGGATAGTCATGATTATCGATTACAAAGCCTGATGCAATTTCAATTTCTTTTACGAAATTAGATAGAAATTCATTTTCAATTTTTTGATTAGACAGAATATTGTTAATCGAAAAAATTTCTGCCTCTTGTTCTTTTATATAATCGCTGGAAAATATGAGATTATTTTCAAGCGCCTGCACGCTAGATTGTAATTTTGCAAATTCTTCGCGATAATGTATGGAGAGTGTAGCCTCTGCTTTTAGATCATCAATTAGCTTGTCCTTTAGAGACAAATCAAATTCATTTTTTTTAATCTGTTCCAAATGTTGATCAATTTTTGTATTGAAATTTGCAACTTCGATTTCATGCTTATAATTGGTTGCAGCGATTTCATTTGATAAAGTTAATAACGACTCACATGCCGATTGATATGAAAGCTGAAGACTGTTGAGCTCCATCTC
>DAITMY010000140.1:0-4688 GCA_036834925.1 Asticcacaulis sp. | reverse complement strand
AAGCTCTTCGCCCTTACGACGCAACTCCTCAAGTCGCGCTTCACGCTCCGAAACACTCTCCTCAAGACCTAAAGCCTTTAGGCTGGCCGCTTGCAAATCCGAGCGGGTCAACTCCAACTCAGACTGAAGCTTCTCACTGCCCTCGCGTCGTGCCTGGAGCTCCATCTCAAGCTCTTCGCCCTTACGACGCAACTCCTCAAGTCGCGCTTCACGCTCCGAAACAGCCCCCTGTATCTTAAAATTCTTTTCGCGAAGTTCAGAAATTAATTTTTCACGTTCAATAACATCTTGATATAGAGTTGAAATAATATCATTATCCACCGTAAGATTACGTGACATTTCACTTCTCATATCAGCAGTTAGCTCTCTTGAAGAGTACTCATTGGGAAATAGCAAATTTTTGATATCAAAATCCGCACTAGTGTTTACTTTGTCCGCACCAACCCAAAACATTGATAACAATTTTTTTTCAATCAACCAAGGATGTCCAGACCAACCTTCATGTGTAAATCCCAAAGTTTTAATAGAAGAGTTGAATCCATATTTGTTCATCAACCAGCTGTAAGCTATAAGCCCAGTACTTGGCATTTGTCCTTTGAGCATACCAAGCCTGTACAATGCATTATCCAAATTCTTGGATATTTCATAATCAACCTCATCTACAGGAAGGCCCCAAAAAAAGAAACTATCAATTTTAATTTCAAAATTTAAAGCTCCTTCATCACCTCTTCCTGAAAGATACTTAAATTTTTCTTTGTAATATTCTGTATTTCTAGAATAAATTAAAAGCGGCTTAATTGCTACTTTTGCCCCAGCAAACATATTAACTATATTATCGCGCAAAAGAGATGCCGGGTTTCCAGAGTTGGTTATAAAAACATATCGTGTCCTTGAGAATAGCGCCTCGCTGTTATGGTTACAGTTATTGAATTGTACAACAAAATCAAAATCCTTCGAAACCTGCTCAACGTTGTGCGTCAAGGGGCCATTTCCAACCAACAAAATTTTACGTTGCAACTGTGACCTCAGATTTCTGGGCGCCGCAAGCGCGGTTGAGTTGTAGGCATCGGAGAACGTACGCGAACTGGACACTAATTAGCAATTAGCATTATATCAAGAGCTACGAAGGCAAGCTTGCCACTGAAATTATTATGCAGAATTGAGTCGTATTTTTTAAATTTATTATCTTAATGGTCAATTGCGAAATAATGTATGCAGAATCTATGCTGACAAAGAATAAATATTTTAGAACTTCCATGCTAAAAGCTCAAAAGCTATAATTGAATTAACACTGCGCAAGTACATGTTGGCCACAAATTCACTACTATTGTGGCGTCAAGCTGAAATCGTTAACGCGGCGCACTAAAATAACTAATTTAAATATTTGAGCATCATGCCTATAACGCACATTAACGTAAACGCCCGAGAACTAATTTATAGTTGAGAGTCTACGATCGTTAAAAAAGCACTTCTTGTCGCAACAAATAAAGTCTGCTCCCACACGCAAGTCACCAGCTAGTGGCTATGTGCCATAGCCGCTCGGATTGTTTGATTGCCAGCGCCAACTATCATTGCACATATCATCAAGTGTACGCTCCGTCTTGAACCCGATCCGCTCATAGGCCAGTCGGCAGTCCGCATAGTTGACGGCCACATCGCCGACACGACGGGGCTGGATTTGATACGGAATATCACGGCCGCTGGCCTTGCTGAATGCTGCGACCAGATCTAGCACACTGCTACCCGTACCTGTTCCCAGGTTAAGAGTTAACAAACCCTCGGTCTGCAACAAGGCTTCAAGGGCAAGAACGTGGCCCCGCGCTAGGTCCGTGACATGGATAAAGTCACGAATACCGGTCCCGTCAGGGGTGTCGTAATCTTGGCCAAACACATTCAGGGCCTCGCGACGACCGACGGCCACCTGGGCTACATAGGGCATCAGATTGTTGGGGGTGCCCCTAGGATCCTCACCGATCAGCCCACTTTCGTGCGCGCCCACCGGATTAAAGTAACGCAAGATCGCAACACTCCAAGACGGTTGCGCACGACAGAAATCGCGTAGAATTTCTTCGGCCATAAATTTTGACCGGCCATAGGGATTAACCGGATCTAGACGATGCTGCTCATCCAGCGGCAAATACTGAGGATCGCCATAGACGGTTGCAGAAGAACTGAAAATAAAGCGCGTTACGCCGTGGGCCAACATGGCCTTTAACAGAGCAACACTGCCACTGACATTGACGTCATAATAGGTGAGCGGAATGTCTGCGGACTCACCCACGGCCTTGAGGCCAGCAAAGTGCATCACCCCTTCAAAAGCATGCTCCGCAAACAGGCGATTTAAAACTACCGGATCCCGAACATCGCCCTCAATGCGTATGAGGAATTTTCCAGTGATCTGTTCGACGCGTTTCAGCGCTTCCGGTGTAGAGTTACAGTAGTTATCCAACACAACAACGTTAAATCCGCGCTCCAAAAGCTGAACGCATGTATGCGAGCCAATATACCCCGCACCACCAGTAACAAGAATAACCCGCTTCATTTTGTCCCAACAAGCTTAAATACAACACACCCAGGGGTTGCCGCCGCCGCGCACAAAATTACTGCGCACAGGAAATCTTATTACAGTCGACTGAAGATGTCCAGACACCGCACCACATCACACCACAATTTTGTGGCGAGCCCACAAATAAAGCTCTCAAGACAAATGAGGCATTAGAAACTTCTAACTCGTATGCACTCATAGACCACCAAAAAATTCGCATGCGGCGATAGCTCCTCACTCATTAAGCAAGCCCCTACACCCGCCCATATCCATCCTCAAACCGAACTATGTCGTCTTCGCCGAGGTAGCCGCCGGACTGAACCTCGATCAGATGGAGGGGTAGCTTTCCGGGGTTTTCGAGACGGTGGACTTGGCCGGGGCGGATGTAGGTAGACTCGTTCTCGCTGAGCAGGAACACCTCTTCGCCCCGCGTCACCCTGGCCATGCCGGACACCACGATCCAGTGCTCGGCCCGGTGATGGTGCATTTGTAGCGAAAGTTGGGCCCCCGGCGCCACAGTGATCCGCTTGACCTGATAGCGCACGCCGGCATCGATACCACGATAGCTGCCCCAAGGCCGGTGAACGGTGCTGTGCAGTGTGGCCTCAGTACGGCCAGCGTGTTTCAACTGATCGACGATCGTCTTGACATCCTGAACGCGGTCCCGGCGCGCCACAAGGACAGCATCATCCGTCGTGATGACCGCGACATTTTCGAGGCCGACGACGGCGACGAGGCGATCTTCGGATCGAATATAGCTGTCGGCCACATCAGACAGCACCACATCGCCGCGCGAGACATTGCCGCGATCATCCTTTTCGCCGATGTTCCACAGCGCCGACCAGGCCCCAAGGTCACTCCAGCCCATATCGATCGGCACCACCGCGGCCCTTTGGGTTTTTTCCATGACGGCATAGTCGATAGAGTCAGAGCGAATTGCGATAAAAGCCGCCTTGTCCAGACGGCAAAAGGTCAAATCGCGTGTTGACCCGTTCAGAGCCGCCTCGCAGCCTGCGAGCATGTCTGGATCCGCTGCTTTCAACTCCTCAAGATAGGTTCGGGCAGAAAACAAAAAGATCCCACTGTTCCAGAGGTAGTCCCCCTCGGCCAGATAGGCCTCTGCGGTTTCGCGATTGGGCTTTTCGACAAAGGCCGCGACATGATGCACGCCGCCGAACCTATCCAACTCTGCGCCGGCTCGAATATAGCCATACCCCGTTTCCGGTTGATCCGGCGTAATCCCAAAGGTTACCAGCGCCCCGTCGCGGGCGGCCTGGGCCGCTTTTTGGATGGCGGCGTCGAACGCAACTTGATCTCGGATCACATGGTCCGAAGGCATAACGAGGATCAGATCGTGCCCAAGGGCTTCAGCTTGTAAAGCGGCTATGGCCACGGCGGGGGCTGTATTGCGCCCGACCGGCTCAAGCAAAATGGCCGCTGGGTCACAGCCAATCTGGCGCAACTGTTCGGCCACGACGAAGCGGTGCTCTTCGTTGGAGACGATAATCGGCGCGGTATAGCCCGCCCCGCGCACCCGCAAGGCAGCCTGTTGAATCAGGGTTTGCTCGCCCGATAGCGCCAAAAACTGTTTCGGATAGGCGGCCCGCGACATGGGCCAAAGTCGGCTGCCGGATCCGCCAGACAAGATCACCGGTGTAATCATCTGCATTACGGGCGTCCTCAACATTCGCGCGGGTGCATGGGCATAGCCGCAAAACGGCAAGATCTAGAGCTTTCGGGATTTTTTCCTTAATCTGCAAGTCTTTTCCGAAATGCCTCGGACATCACGAGTCTCAACCCCTCACGCCCGCGGTATCGCCAGCACACGATCAGGCCGAGGCGATCCGCAAGCGCAAGCGCAGCGTCCGGGGGCATGACCCCGAAGGCTGTGGCCAGGGCGTCGGCGCTCATTGCGTCCGGGTGCAGGACACAGACCTGAGCGGGGACTTTTTGGGCGGGCTGCCCCGTGTGCGGGTCGATTGTATGGCTGATCCGGCGGCCATCGATCAGTCGAAAACGTCGATAGTCGCCAGAGGTCGCAATGGCCAGATCGCACAGGGCAACCAGCATCCGCCCCCCCGGCACAGCCTGAAGCTTGGTTTGGCCAACCCCCTCGCCTGCACCCGGGCGCTCAATCTCAACC
>DAITMY010000139.1:0-6480 GCA_036834925.1 Asticcacaulis sp. | reverse complement strand
GGACCCTGGTCGACAGCCGCGCCACCATCCTTCAGGCGGCGGTGGAGGCGGCGGAAACCCTTGGCCTCGCGCCCCCGGACTATGAGGCGGTGCGCCAGATCGTCGGCCTGTCGCTGCATGAGGCGATCCGCCAGATGGAGCCGGGCCTGACCGATGCCGAGCTGGCCGACTATGTCGCCGAGTTCCAAAAGGCCTTTTCGCGTATGCATCAAGTGCCAGGCTTCAAGGAGCCGCTCTATGCTGGGGCCATGGAAACGGTTCAGCGCCTCAAGGCCGAGGGCTGGCTTTTGGGCATCGCCACGGGCAATTCCCGCCGGGGTGTTCAGCGGTTACTGGATAACCATGGCTGGCATGCCGTGTTCGACACCGCTTGGTGCGCCGACGACGGGCCAGGCAAGCCCCATCCGCATATGCTCAACGGGGCCATGCGCTCGGTTGGCGTTGATCCCGATGTCACGGTGATGATCGGCGATACCAGCCACGACATGAAAATGGCTGTAGCCGCCAAGACCCGCGCCCAAGGCGTGAGCTGGGGCTTTCATACCCCGGAAGAAATTTTGAGCGGTGGCGCGCACCATCTGACCCACGATTTCGACGGGCTGTTGACCGCGCTCGACACCTGGGCGGCAGGACTTGAGCGTCGCTGAGCCTTGATCCGCTTGTTTCATTCGCAAAGACCCCTTATCTTCCCCCAATGAACGCCAAAGATGCAGAGCAGGCCGTCCAGCGGCCCAAGCGGTTCTGGACCGCTGTTTCGTTTGAAGCCCTTCCCGATGCCGGGTTTGAAATCCACCTCGACGGCAAGGCGGTGAAGACGCCGGGTGGCCATCGCCTCACCGTGCCGACCGAGGCCTTGGCTGAACTGATCGCGGGCGAGTGGGAAGCCGTCGAAGAGACGGTGGACTATGCCGAGATGCTGATGACGCGACTGTCCGCCTCGGTGCAGGATCACCTGTCAGCCAACCGCGCGGCGGTGGTCGCCGAGCTCGTGCGCTATGCCGGATCCGACGCCCTGTGCTATTTTTCGGATGCGCCCAAGGCCTTGTTTGAAAAAGAGGTCGAGGTTTGGGTGCCGATTCTGGAATGGGCCGAAGAGACCCTAGGCTTTGAGTTTACCCGCACCACCGGCGTGATTCACACGCCCCAGCCGCCGCAGACCCTCAAAAAGGTCGAGGCTTGGCTCGAAAGCCTCAGCGATTACGAGCTCGCCGGCATGGCCCAGTTGACCCCGCTACTGGGGTCAGTGATCCTGGCGTTGGCGGTGTTCAAGGGCCAACTTAGCGGAGATGGGGCCTTTGAGGTCTCGCGCATTGGCGAAACCTTCCAGACCGGGATCTGGGGTGAGGATGAAGAGGCCAAGGCCAGAGCCGAAGCCCTGGCCTATGATGCCAATCTATTGGAAAACTGGTTCGCCGCGCTCGATCCGACAGTCGTGCACGACTGATCCTGCCGCCGCGCCCTGTCCGGATAATCCTTAGCGGGATTGCTTGCCTTCCCTTGCGACGCTGTCTATCGAAGGAAAAAAAGACAACATCCCGGAGGACAGGGCCATGCAGCACATTCTCGAAGAGCTGGAACTTCGTCGCCAACGCGCCCGCGAGGGCGGCGGCCAGAAGCGGATCGACTCCCAGCACGCCAAGGGAAAGCTGACCGCGCGGGAGCGGATTACGGTCCTGCTCGATGAGGGCTCGTTCGAAGAGTTCGACATGTTCGTCGAGCATCGCTGCACCGACTTTGGTATGGCGGACAACCGGATCCCCGGCGATGGGGTGGTCACCGGCCACGGCACCATCAATGGCCGTCTGGTCTATGTGTTCTCCAAGGATTTTACCGTGTTTGGCGGCTCCCTGTCCGGGGCGCATGCGGCCAAGATCGTTAAGCTGCAGAAAATGGCGCTGCAAAACGGTGCGCCGATCATCGGCCTATTCGATGCGGGCGGGGCACGCATTCAGGAAGGCGTCGAGAGCCTGGCGGGCTATGCCGATATCTTCCTGCAAAACGTGATGGCCTCGGGGGTGGTGCCCCAGATCAGCGTGATCATGGGGCCGTGTGCAGGGGGCGATGTCTATTCCCCGGCTATGACCGACTTCATCTTCATGGTGAAGGATACCAGCTACATGTATGTCACCGGGCCCGAAGTGGTGCGCACGGTGACCAACGAAGTGGTCAGCCACGAAGATCTGGGCGGGGCGCGGGTGCATGCGGCCAAGTCCGGCGTTGCGGACGGGGCCTTCGAGAATGACCTAGAGGCCCTGTGTGAAGTCCGCCGTCTGGTAGATTTCCTGCCCTTGTCGAACCGCGACACCGCGCCGGTACGCGAAAGCTTTGACGATCCGGTGCGCGATGATGCCTCGCTCGACACGCTGGTTCCGGCCAATCCGAACAAGCCCTATGACATGAAGGAGCTGATCCTCAAGATTGTCGATGAGGCCGACTTCTTTGAGATCTCCGAACAGTATGCCCGCAATATCCTGACCGGCTTTGCCCGTATGGATGGCCAGACCATCGGCATCGTCGCCAACCAGCCGCAGGTGCTGGCCGGGGTGCTGGACATGGACTCCTCGCGCAAGGCCGCCCGGTTTGTGCGTTTTTGTGATGCCTTCAACATTCCGCTTCTGACCTTGGTCGATGTGCCGGGCTTCATGCCGGGCACCAAGCAAGAGTATGGCGGGCTAATCAAACACGGGGCCAAGCTCCTGTTTGCCTATGCCGAGGCCACAGTGCCCAAGATCACGGTCATCACCCGCAAGGCCTATGGCGGCGCCTATGACGTGATGAGCTCCAAACACCTGCGCGGGGATGTCAACTATGCCTGGCCGACGGCGGAAATCGCCGTGATGGGGGCCAAGGGCGCGGTCGAGATCATCTTCCGGGCCGAAGCCAAGGATCCGGCGGTGCTGGCCGAGCGCGAGGCCGAATATAAGACCCGCTTTGCCAATCCGTTCGTCGCCGCCTCACGCGGGTTCATCGACGATGTGATCATGCCGCACGGCACCCGCCGCCGGGTCATCAAGGCCCTGCGCACCCTGAAAAACAAGCACCTCGAAAACCCCTGGAAGAAGCACGACAACATCCCGCTGTAAGCGCGGGTCGGCTTGTCCCGGACGGGACACCAGGACATCGGGAACAAAGGATTGGGCAGGATGTTTACGAAAATACTGATCGCGAACCGGGGCGAGATTGCTTGCCGGGTGCACAAGACGGCACAGCGCATGGGGATCAAGACCGTGCAGGTCTATTCCGAGGCCGATGCCGACAGTCTGGCCGTGGAAATGGCCGACGAGGCCGTCTTTATCGGGGAGGCCCCGGCGGCTCAGTCCTATCTGGTGATCGACAAGATCCTGAAGGCCTGCCGTGAAACGGGCGCCCAGGCGGTGCATCCGGGCTATGGCTTCCTGTCGGAAAAGGCCGAGTTCGCCAAGGCGCTGGCCGCCGAGGGCATCGCCTTTATCGGCCCGAACGTCCATGCCATCGAAGCCATGGGCGACAAGATCGAGTCGAAGAAATTCGCCGCGGCCGCCAAGGTCTCGACCGTGCCCGGCTATCTGGGCGTGATCGAAGGCGTGCCTCACGCCATCCAGATCGCCGAGGAGATTGGCTATCCGGTAATGATGAAGGCGTCCGCCGGGGGCGGGGGAAAGGGGATGCGTATCGCCTGGTCGCGTCAGGATGTCGAAGAAGGCTTCCCCGCCGCTCAGGCCGAGGCCCGCAATAGCTTTGGCGATGACCGAGTGTTCATCGAAAAATTCGTCACCCAGCCGCGCCACATCGAGATTCAGGTGCTGGGCGACAAGCACGGCCATGTGATCCATCTGAACGAGCGCGAATGCTCGATCCAGCGCCGCAACCAGAAAGTCATCGAAGAGGCCCCGTCGCCGTTCCTCGATGCCGAAACCCGCGCCGCCATGGGCGCCCAGGCGGTGGCCCTGGCCAAGGCCGTCAACTATGACAGCGCCGGAACCGTCGAGTTCATCGTCGATGGCGCGCGCAACTTCTATTTCCTGGAGATGAACACCCGGCTGCAGGTCGAGCACCCGGTCACCGAGTTGATCACGGGCATTGACCTTGTCGAACAGATGATCCGGGTCGCGGCGGGCGAGCCGCTGGGCCTTGCGCAAGACGAAGTGGCGATCAACGGCTGGGCGATTGAGAGCCGGATCTATGCCGAGGATCCGTACCGCAAGTTCCTGCCGTCAATTGGACGTTTGGCCCACTATCAGCCGCCGGTCGAAGGCGAGCATGACGGCTACAGCGTGCGCAATGACACCGGGGTGCGCGAGGGCGACGAGATCTCGATGTTCTATGATCCGATGATCGCCAAGCTCTGTGCGCACGGGGCGAGCCGTGAGGCGGCCTGTGAGGGCATGGCCCGGGCGCTCGAAGACTTCCATATCTCCGGCCTCGGCCAGAATATCCCGTTCCTGTCGGCGGTGATTGATCACCCGCGCTTCCGGTCGGGCGAGATCACCACTGGCTTTATTGCCGAAGAATATCCCGAAGGCTTCAAGGGCACGGCCCTCAGCCCCCAGCAGGCCGATATCGTCACGGTAGTCGCCGCCTTCATGCATGACCTGCAGGAAAGCCGCCACGATCTGGCCGCCGACAGCGCTCGCACCGAGTGGGTGGTGATGATTGGCAAGAGCCTGACCGGGATCCGCGTGGATCCGCTGGCGGATGGGATGCTGATTCATCTGGCGGAGTCCGAGCGCACCTTGTTGCTCGAAGACGTGGTCTGGTCGCCGGGGCAAGCCCTGTTCCGGGGTACGCTCAATGGCACGCCCTTCACGGTGACGGTGGCCCGTGTGCCGGACGGGTTCGATATCCGCCACCGCGCCAGCCGCCAGATCGTGCGCGTCCTGACCCCGCTCAAGGCCAAGCTCTATGCCGGTCTGCCGGAAAAGGCGGCGGCCGATACGTCCAAGCTGATTGCCTCGCCGATGCCGGGCCTGATGGTCTCGGTCGATGTGCGCGTCGGCCAGGAGGTCAAGGAAGGCGAAGTCGTGGCGATTATCGAAGCCATGAAAATGCAGAATATCATCCGCGCTGAGCGCGACGGCACGGTCAAGGCTGTCAATGCCAAGGCCGGGGACAGCGTCGCCGCCGATGAGGTCCTGATCGAGTTTAACTAGGTCAATGGGGGGGGAGTATCATGACGCTTTTGGAAAAGCTGTTCAGTTTCAAAGGTCGGATTCGGCGTCGGGATTACTGGCTGCTGAATATTGCGTCTTCGATTGTTTTCGGTGTTGTCATTCTGTTCAGCGCCATGATTTCCGAAAGTGATGGGACCTCAACACTTCTTGGCGCGCTCCTCATGATCGCCGCGTCGCTTGCGGTCATCTGGATCGGGTTCGCTCTTTTGGTCAAGCGTTGGCACGACCGGGACAAATCCTGGTTCTGGGTGTTTATCGCCTTTATCCCGCTGATCGGTGGGTTTTGGGTGCTGATCGAGTGCGGGATCCTTGATGGAACTCAGGGCCCGAACCGCTTTGGGCCGTCACCCAAAGGCCTTGGCGGGGCTGAAAACGTGTTCTGATAGAGGGCCGATTTGCACGTCGGGCCAGATCTGTTACGTCAGCGGGGTGGCTTTGGCCGCCCCGTTTGGTTTTGCTGAGGTCCTTATGGCGATTTTGTCCCGCCTGATCCCCTTGTTCTATTCGTCGAGCGGACGCATGGGGCGGCTGGTGTTTGCGCTCTGTGCCGGGATCTTGCTTGGCCTGTGGGCGGCGTTTGATCTCTATGTCACCGGTATGGCCCATGCGGTCTTGAGCTGGGTGGTGCTGCCCGCCCTGTTCTTTGCCGGGGCCTGTGTACTGTCCAAGCGGCTGCACGACCGGGGCCGGTCTGGCTGGTGGTTCTGGCCGGTGCTCTATGCGTTGGTGTCGGTCTGGCCGGAACCCCAAGGGTTCGGCGGCGCCTTAGCGCTGGCTTTTCTGATTCTGGTGGCGGTTGAACTCTTTGTCATGCCCGGAGAGGCGCGCTTTAACCGCTTTGGGTTCAAACCCACCTTTGCTGCGCCGCAGTATTACTAAAGATAAGCCTGTATTCAGGGGCCACAGTCGCGTGAAAAGCGACGTTTGCGCTTGCCTAAACCCCAAATCAGGCGTCAAGTTCCCTCATGAGGGTCGGCCCACGAAGATCGGCCCCGTCTGGAGGATGCCATGCTACGGTTCTTTTTCGATTTTGACGGGCGGATTACCCGCACTCAGTATGCGTTGGGCGCCATTGCAATTTGGGGCAGTTTGTTTGCCCTGATGGTGGCCATTGCCTTGGCCGGATCGTCTTTGCTGGTGGGACAGGACATTACCTCGCTGCGGGTCAGTGACATGCCGCCGTCGCTGTTTGAAGCGCTCGGGATCAATTCCGTGGCCATTCTGTTTGTGGTGATCTTGGCGATGTTCTTTACCGGCCTGTCGATGCTGGCGCTGTCGAGCAAGCGGTTTCATGACATGGGCCAGTCTGGGATCTGGGTGTTGCTGGGGG
>DAITMY010000138.1:0-6555 GCA_036834925.1 Asticcacaulis sp. | reverse complement strand
GTCAAAGATTTCCGCGCTAAAAGGGCCTCATGACCGATCCCCGCCTCGACGATAGTCCCGCCTTTGCCGCCGCCGAACCCGAACTGTCGGTGCTGATTCCCTTCTTGCGTGACAATCCGGCGGAGCTCTTGACCGTGCTCGACGAAGAGGCCCCGAGCCTCGCCGGACAGGCCGAGCTGATCCTGCTCGACGATGGCACCAACGATCCCGTCTTGACCAAGGCGCTGGCGGCCCAGATCGCGCACCTGCGCTTGCCGGTGCGGCTGATCAGCCTCAGTGAAAACGAAGGCCGCGCCAAGGGCCGCAACCGCCTAGCCAGCCAGGCCCGAGGCCGCAGTTATCTGTTCCTCGACAGTGACATGATGCCCGACACCCCGGATTTTCTCGGGGGCTGGCTGCATCTGATCACCACTCAGAATCCGGCGGTGGCCTTTGGGGGCTTCTCGCTCAAACATGCCCCGACCGATCCCGTGTATGCCGTGCACCGGGCCATGGCGCTGCGCTCTGAATGCCTGCCCTGTACGGTGCGCAACCAACAGCCGGAAAAGTACGTCTACACCTCGAACCTTCTGGTGCGCCGCGACGCTTTTCAGGCCGAAACCTTTGACCGCGACTTTACCGGCTGGGGCTGGGAAGATGTGGAATGGGCCATGCGCATCGCCCGCCGGTTTGATGTGATCCACGTCGATAATCCAGCCACCCACATGGGGCTCGACCGGCCCGAGGATCTGATCCGCAAGTACGAGCAATCGGTCGGCAATTTTGCCCGCGTCGTCGCTCGCCACCCTCAAATCGTCAGCACCTATCCGAGCTATAAGGTGGCCAAACTGTTGCGCAGCCTGCCCGGACGCAAGGCCTGGACCCCGGCGTTAAAGTCTGCAGCGCTCAATCCTGCCTTGCCTGTGGCGGTCCGTGCCTTTGCTCTGCGGCTCTACCGGGCGGCGCTCTATTCTGAGGTGGTGGCATGACAAAAGTGCAGAGCCAGAACGACAATCCTGTCTACAGCGCCGATCGCTCGCTCTATGGCAAGCTGCGTCGCCGCGTGGCCCGGCTCATGTATCGCCGCCCTGTCCGGGGGTGTACGCTCGAAGCCCCTATGCTCAGCTTTGCCTTTGATGATGCCCCGCGCTCTGCGGCGCTGACGGGCGCGCAATTGCTCGAAGATGCCGGGGCGCGCGGCACCTATTACATCAATGCCGGGCTGTTCGGCCAAGACGGCCCGATGGGGCCCTATACCTTGGCGGAAGACGTTCAAAAACTGGCCGAAGCCGGACACGAAATCGGCTGCCATACCTTTAGCCACCTCGACTGCGGCAAGGCCCCGGGCCAGGCGATCCGAGCAGATATCGAGGCGAATGCGACCGCCCTTTCGGCCCTTGGCGTGCCGCCCATGTCCACCTTTGCCTATCCTTATGGTGACGTCTCCCCTCAGGCCAAGCAGGCACTCGATGGCCGGTTCGCCTTGTTGCGTGGTTTGCATCATGGGGTCATCCAGACCGGCTCAGACCTCAATCAGGCGCCTGCGGTCGGCATCGAAGGCCCCAAGGGCGAAGAGATCGCCCGTTTCTATCTGGAACGGGTCAAGACCGAAGGCGGCTGGCTGATCCTCTACAGCCATGATGTTCAGAACAAGCCCTCTGAATGGGGCTGCACGCCCGAGGCTCTGCGCCGACTGATCGATGCGGCGGGTCCGTGCCAGATCGTCACGGTAGCCGAGGGGGCCAGACGTCTGGCCGAAAGCCGCGCCTAGCAGGCAGATCGGGCAGCAATGGCCGTGCATAGGGATCCGGCTTTGGTTCCGGCAGACTGAGTCGGATCAGCAGGGTACAGAACAAAACCCAGCGAATGTCATTATACGCCAAGGTCACACTTTCGGTCAGGGTCATCAACCCGTAGACGATAAAAACCGGCAGAGCCACATAAGCGCCGGGATTGCGAAACGCGCTGAGCAGCGCCCGCAGCACCGCCTCGCCATAGGTCAAGCCCCAGACGATCAGCCCGATCAACCCCATTTCCAGCCAGACTTCGTACCAACCCGAATGGGCATGATAGGCGCGAAATCCAGCCACCTTGGTGATCTTGGCCAGTGGCGCAAAAGGGCTTTCGTCCCCCCAGACGACTGCATAGCCATAGCCCGTGAGCGGGCGATCCGCGACCACACGCGTAATTCCGTCCCAGATCTCGGTCCGACCGGTCAGCGTGGCGTCTTTCCCCAAAAGGCCCAAGATCTCTTCAGCGGCAAAAGCCAAGATACCGCCCACAAGGACCAGCCCGGCTACAGCGAGCCAAACCGTCACGGTGCTCATCACAGGCCCCCGGCGCACCAACCCGATAAATACCAGACACCCACAGCCGAGGATTAAGGCCACAAGCGATGTTTTGGAGGTCGATAACAAGATCAGCGTCAAGGCGAGGCCTGCGCCCCCTAGCCATAGCCAGCGCCTAGCGGGATTCAGAATTGCCGCCGCCAGCAACACCATGCAGCCGATCGTCATATTCCCACCGAGGTTGTTTTTCTCCGGCCAAGCGCCCCGCCAAGCTCCGGGAAAAATATTCGTCATTCGACCAATCTCTGGCAATAAAATAGCCAGCAAAAATGAGAACACGATCAGAACCAAGAACACGGCCCCGATCACCTCAGCCAAAGTCTTCCAGCTGAACCGGGCGGCCAAACCATAGGCACAGGCCATCGTGAGAATGAGCGCAATAACGCGCTTGAGAGTCCCCGACGGATCAAACGACCAGAAGTATGACAGCCCAGCCGTCGCCAACATAGCAAGCAGGATCGGGGCCCTCAGCACGGCTTCCAAACTGCGCAGACCACTCGAAAACAGGAGATAAATCCCAGCCGCATAGGCCGGAAAAAACACCAGTCGAATGAGACTGCCCGCCGACGGCGAAATCTCTTCGCCAAAGATAGGGAAGATCCAGGCCTGGGAAAATGCCAACAGCAGAAAAACGCCGCAGACCCAACTCAGCAGCGCATCCGGCTGCACCGCCCAGATGCGGGCGCGGGTCACGGAACCAGCCGCTTCAGGGGCCGGTTGCGGGTTTGCCGGGCGCGATTATAGACCATACCCGCCAGCCGCCCCCCGGCTTCTTCAAGATCATTGCGCAGGGTCAGACGAGATTCGACCGTGCCAAACTCTTCGGCGACCACGAGGACAATCGCATCCATATAGGGGGCCAGCGCCAAGGCCGTTGCCGATCGGTCCGCCGCCGGCACATCCACAATGGTCGTTTCGGCATGCTGGCGCATGGCATCCCAATAGCCGCTATCGTCCCTTAAGCGCACGGCTTGGCCGCGTCTCAGAGACTGGTCACGAAAGCGCGTGACCCATAGTTTGCGGTCCAGAAACGGTCGACAGATGAGATAGGCCCCATCCTGGACCAGCCGCCCTTGGGCGTCCTTGGATGCGGGCCGGACACTGAAAAACACCTGACCATCCGGGGCCGCCGAGGCCAGAGGGCCAGGCGGTCCAAAGCGCTTACGATCTTCGCTAATGGCATCGAGCTGGCTCTGATGGCTAATATCCGCATCTACCAACCAGACCGGTTTGCGGGCATAGGCGGCGGCGCAGCGGGCAAACTCCCGCGCGACGGTTGATGTCCCCTCGCCGCTTTGTGCAGAGACCATCATCAGGACCCGTCCACGTAACGGCGAAGGGCGGCCCAGCGCCGCCCACAGATCAGCCATTTCACGCGTTAGATCGACCATCTCGAATCACATCCACTCTCTCCGTTCAAGGCCTATCACAGCTTGAAACGGAAACGCAGAGCATCGGGTTTCAGGCTCACGCCGGTTTACGGCCCGCCATGGCCAAAATCGGCAAATCCAAGGTCCGCTCTGCCAGTCGCGGGGTTGGAAAACCGGGACGAAGAAACGCCCGCAACAGGCCCAGACACAGGGCTGTAAAGCCCCCAAACAGGATACCGGCAATCATCACCAGCTTCCTCAGGCTCTTGCCCTTTGCCGGCGGCACCGCCTTGCCGACCACCCGGATGCTGTCATCCCCCGCCTTGGCGATTTCGCCCGAGGCCCGGCTTTCCTGAGCGCGTGTGGTAAAGGTGCGCAGGTTGTTTTGCAGCGCATCGCGCTCAGCCGAAAGGGCGTTAAACTCCGCCTCAATGCTGTTGAGCGACTGGAGCTTGCCGGTCACCTGTCCCAATTGGTCCATCACCTGCTGACGTCGGCTGGTATTGGAGCTTTGCTCAGCCTCAAGGCGGATTTTTTCCGTCAAAAGCTCTTGATGAACCGGATTAACACCCAAACGGCGGTCTTTTTCGACAACTGATTTTCCGGACCGAACCATGGCTTCAAGTTGCTGGATCTGAGCATCAATCTGGCGCACCGGCTCGGCTTCAGGCGTATAGCGCGCCAGAAGCTGTTCGCGTTCGGATCGCAACTGCAACAGCTTGCTGCCCACCGACAGGTCAAGGTCGCGTTGCAGATTGATTTCGGGCGCGATCGTTTCCATCCGGGCATTCAAGGTCGCAAGCCGGGCGCTAAGTTCCCCGGCCTTGGCGTCCAGCTCATACCGCGAAGACAACAGCGTATCGTAAAGCTTGGCATAGGTCGATTTCGCCGTGGCATAGTCCCCCACGCCATTGCGCAGGAGGAAAGCCTCATAAGACCGGTCTGCCTCGCGCAAGCTCAACTCAAAGGCTTCACGCTGACGCTCCAGAACAGGCGACGTCACATCCTTAAACACATCCCGGCGATACAGCATATATTGATCAATCAGCGTATTCAGGATCAGCGCAGCGCTGTCGCGATTTTCATGTTTAAATCCGAGCCGGACCACATTGTTTTCGGGTGCGGTCGCCACATCCAGACCCTGTTGGATCGATTTGGCGGCTTCGGCCTCCATCTTAGCCTGTTCTACTGGATCAGCCTTGGCATACTTGTCTGCGGCCTTTGGGGCGATCACAGCAAAACCGAGCACTTTAACAACGCGGTGACGGAGTTCATGGCTTAAGAGAATTTCGACTTCAGACTGAACCACTTCGTCGATCTTAGGCACCGCCCCGCGTGCCGCATCCCCTGCCCGAGGCTCATACACATATTCCTGGCCCATCTTGACCAAAAGGCTGGCTTCCGCCGTGAAAGTAGTGGGCAGCTTTAGACTCGCGACAAATCCAAGGCCGGCAATCAGTAAAAACACCAACGCCATCAGCCAGATTTCACGCTGCAATAAAACGGGTATGTCGCTGAGCGCATAAGCGGGACGCACAAAACCGCCTGGAGCTGGACGGTTTTGCCCAGCCCTTGAACCAGATGTCTGATCCCATGATCGTTGCGCGCGCATACCCACCTTATTTAGTAGTTAAGGTTAAGATGCCCTTAAGCCGTTAACCAACAGTTACCCATTTCTAGGTTAATAGACATGTAAAGGTTTTGCTTTCAGGCCATCTGGGGGAGTCATGTTATCTCGCCGCACTCTGATAAGGCTGATGCTGCGGACGGTTCCAGCCCTAGGCTTAGCCAGTGGGGGCTTTGTATCAACAGGCTTTTCCCGGCCTTTCCCTGACATTAGCTTTGCCGTTTGGGATGATCAGGAACCGGATTATCTTTTTTATCCCGGGGACCAACTCGACCTGGCTTTTCCGGGCGCGCCTGAGCTAAACCGAAGCCTCACCATCGCCCCGGACGGACGAATCAGCCTGCCGAT
This sequence comes from Asticcacaulis sp., assembly GCA_036834925.1. Taxonomy (GTDB): domain Bacteria; phylum Pseudomonadota; class Alphaproteobacteria; order Caulobacterales; family Caulobacteraceae; genus Asticcacaulis. The sequence continues at coordinate 883 of DAITMY010000138.1, read as the reverse complement.
GATCGGCCAGGTCATGGCCGCCTTTCAATCTTTGCAGCAACTACAGGCCAGCCTGCGTCAGGCCTACGCGCCCTTCTTGCGCAACCCGAGCGTCGAGATCGCCCTGAAACAGGCGACGGCGATGCGGGTGCTGGTCGGCGGCGAAGTTCGCAATGGCGGCTGGGTCGATATGGGCGCAGACATGGACGCGCTTCAAGCTGTCATGGCTGCCGGGGGGCTTTTGCCGAGCGCCCGGACGAGTCAACTGGTTCTGATCCGCCGCAGCGCAGACGGACGCCCGATGCGCCGGATGCTCGATCTCAAGGCGGCCCTGCGCGGAACCGGCGAGCTCGTAGCCCTGCGACGGTTCGACGTGCTGTTTGTGCCGCGATCAACGATTGCCGAGGCCAATCTGTTCATGCAGCAGTACGTGCGTGACCTGTTGCCTTTCGGCCTGAGCTATTCGCTAAATGGTCGCTATCAGTAAAGGCGCAGCCTGTTCAGCCGGTCAGGCGACGAGGCCGATCCGGCCCTGATCGAGCCATTGGCGCGCGGCGCGCTGGGCTTCGGCCACATCTTCCCGCTCCATTTCGCGCGACAGCTCGCGGCGATAGACGCTGGCCTCAACAGAGCCGCGCATGGCTGCCAAGTTGAACATCATGTGGGCCGAAACCAGGTCAACCGGCGCTCCGCCTTGGCCGGTCGAATAAAGCAAGCCGAGCTTGAACAGATCATCACCGGACATATCGGGGGTCGGCAACGGCAGGCTTTCAGCAGTGGTAAACACGGTAATCATCGGTTCAGACTGTGCTTTTTGCACAGCTCCCTATCCTGTGGACAAGGGCAATAAACAACGCGGACCTTGAAATTAAAGTTAACAACAAAATTTACGCTGAAAATATTT
>DAITMY010000137.1:0-6567 GCA_036834925.1 Asticcacaulis sp. | reverse complement strand
TGAGCGCGGCGATGAAGGCTTCCTGCGGGATTTCGACCTTGCCGAACTGCCGCATGCGCTTCTTGCCCTCTTTCTGCTTTTCCAGCAGCTTTTTCTTCCGGGTTGCGTCGCCGCCATAGCATTTGGCGGTCACGTCCTTACGCAGGGCGCGCACGGTTTCGCGGGCGACAATTCGGCCCCCAATCGCGGCCTGGATCGGGATGACAAACATGTGCTGAGGGATCAGATCCTTCATTTTTTCGCACATGCCGCGACCCCGGCTTTCGGCGCGGGTGCGGTGAACCAGCATCGACAGGGCATCGACCGGCTCGGCATTGACGAGGATCGACATCTTCACAAGATCGCCGGTGCGATATTCCTCGATGGTATAGTCAAAGCTGGCATAGCCCTTGGAGATCGACTTCAAGCGGTCATAGAAGTCGAACACGACTTCATTGAGCGGCAGATTGTAAACCGCCATCGCCCGTGCCCCGACATAGGACAGATCAACCTGTTCACCGCGCCGGTCTTGGCACAGCTTGATCACCGCTCCGAGATATTCATCGGGCGTGAAGATGGTCGCCTTGATCCAGGGTTCTGAAATGGTCTCGATCTTGACCGGGTCGGGCATGTCTGCCGGATTGTGCAGATCAATCACGTCGCCATTTGTCATGGTAATCTTGTAGACGACGCTGGGAGCCGTAGCGATCAGGTCGAGATTGAACTCGCGGCTCAGACGTTCCTGAATGATTTCAAGGTGCAGCAACCCGAGGAAGCCACAGCGGAACCCGAAGCCGAGCGCTGCTGAGGTTTCCATTTCAAAGCTGAACGAGGCATCATTCAGCCGCAACCGTCCCATGGCCGCGCGCAGGTCTTCGAAATCGGCGGCATCGACCGGGAACAGACCACAGAACACCACCGGCTGGACTTCCTTAAAGCCCGTCAGGGCTTCGGCGGTGGGTTTGCGTTCATCTGTGATCGTATCGCCGACGGCGGCGTCGGAAACTTCTTTGATCTGGGCGGTAATAAAGCCGACTTCCCCCGGGCCCAAGCTTTCCACGTCCGTGGCCTTGGGGCTGAAGACGCCGATCTTGTCGATCTTATAGCTGGCCCCGGCGTTCATCATCTTGACCAGCTGCCCAGCCCGCAGGCGGCCATTAAATACCCGCACCAGCACCACAACGCCGAGGTAGGGGTCGTACCAAGCATCGACCAGCAGGGCTTTCAACGGCTCGGTTTCAGACCCCTTGGGGGCCGGAAGCCGGGTAACGATGGCTTCCAGCACATCTTCAATCCCGAGCCCGGACTTGGCCGAACAGGCGACCGCTTCTGAGGCGTCAATTCCGATCACGTCCTCAATCTGAGCGCGGACCCGTTCCGGTTCTGCAGCGGGCAGGTCGATCTTGTTGAGGACCGGCACAATCTCGTGATTGTTGTCGATGGCCTGATAGACGTTGGCGAGGGTCTGGGCCTCAACGCCTTGTGACGCATCCACTACCAAGATCGAGCCTTCGCAGGCGGCCAGTGAGCGCGACACCTCATAGGCAAAGTCCACGTGCCCGGGCGTGTCCATCAGGTTCAACACATAGGTTTCGCCGTCGCGGGCCTTATAGTTTAGGCGGACTGTCTGGGCCTTGATGGTGATCCCGCGTTCGCGCTCGATCTCCATATTGTCCAGAACCTGCTCCTTCATCTCCCGGGCGGTCAGGCCGCCCGTGAACTGGATCAGACGGTCCGACAAGGTGGACTTGCCGTGATCGATGTGGGCGACGATGGAAAAATTGCGGATGCGTGACAACGGTGTGCTCATAGCTCCGCGCATAGATCAAAATGCGTCCAAAATGAACGGACATTCGTGAGCGGGCTTAAAAAAACGCGCGATTTGCCGGATCAATAGCCTGACTGCGGTATAAGGCGTCTGTTCAGCCTCGGTACAGTTGTGCCGCGTCATAAGGGTGCGAGCGTGGTGACGCTCTGTCCAACGCCGGCTCGGTTCAGCCTTAGTTTTGACCGGGATTTGCTGTAACCTTAATTGTTGATTCGCCGGTTTCCTTTTGGGAACGTCAAGTCGGGAGTGTCGCTATGGATCGTCGTAAACTTGTTCTCACGGGTCTGGCTGCCGCGGCAACGCCGTCGCTGATCGGCACAAGCTCGGTTCTGGCACAGGATACCGGGACCACAGCGTCTTCAAATCCTGCTGACAAGGGCCCGACCTACTCGCGCGATGAAATCGTGGCGGCCGGTTCGAACTTTCTGGGTGTCACGGCTGAAGCCCTCGGCGCAGCCATCGAGCGGATCTTTGCCGATCAAGGGGACCGCCCGACCGCCTATATCGCCGGCGAAGAGGCCTCTGGCGCCTTTGCCGTGGGGCTGCGCTACGGCAAAGGGCTCCTTTACATGAAAAAGGAAAATGCCCCCAAGACCGTTTACTGGCAGGGACCAAGCGTGGGTTGGGACTTTGGCGGGAATGCGTCTCGGGTTTTCACCCTCGTCTATAACCTACACTATGCCGACATGATCTATCGCCGCTATCCGGGTGTCGAGGGGTCGGCCTATCTGGTGGGCGGGCTTGGCGTCAACTATCAGCGTGCCGAAGACATCACCTTGTCACCCGTGCGGGCCGGGGTTGGGTTGCGTCTCGGGGCCAATGTGGGTTGGCTGTCCTATTCCAAGCGTCGGAACATCTTGCCGCTGTGATGCGACGTTTCGCCGCGCTAAATTCGGGTTATCCGACTTAAGTTGTTTTAAACCTCAAAGTGCCAGTCTCTAACTGAGATCTGGAGACTGGCTCATGTTTGGACGTGCCGATGCGGCAGGCCGCGCAGAATTAGATGCGCTAGACAGCGTTTATGCAGTCATAGGTTTTGACTTGAATGGCAAGATCACGCGCGTAAATCAGAATTTTCTGAATGCCATGGGGTATCGTGGCGAAGACGTGATCGGCCGACATCACCGTCTGTTTGTCTCAGAGGCCTATGCGAACGGAGCGGAATATGCCGATTTCTGGCGCGCATTGCGCTCAGGAAAACCTCACACTGCCGCATATCTTCGCTTTGGCAAGGGCGGCGTTCCCGTCTATATCCGGGCCAGCTATTTGCCGATTAAAGGCAAAAGCGGGACGCTCGAAGGCGTCGTGAAATATGCACTTGATATCACGCGCGAGTGGACTCGCATGCTGGATATGCAGAGCCAGATCGAAGCGATTGCTCGCCATGATGCGGTGATCGAGTTTGATCTGGATGCGAATATTGTTGCCGCCAATGCCGTGTTCTTGGGGTTGATGGGTTACAGCCGCGAAGAGATTCTAGGGCGCCCGCATCGGATTTTCGTCAATCAGGACTATGGTGCATCAGCAGACTATGATCGCTTTTGGGCAGCCTTACGCCGGGGAGAGGCCCAGTCGGGCGAGTTCTGTCGGCTGACAAAAGACGGTCGGCGAGTTTGGATCCACGCCTCCTACACGCCGATCCTGGATCTGGCCGGCAAGCCCTACAAGGTGGTGAAGTTTGCCCGTGACGTGACTGAAATGGTCGAAAGCCGTCAGCTCAAGGCTGAGCACAGTCGTAGCATTCATAACCATCTGGAACATATTGTCGGGGCCATTCATGCGGCATCGGACATGTCTGGCAAGGCTCATCATGCCACTGTCGAGGCCCAGTCGATTGTCAGCACATTGGCTAATGCATCGGATAGTTTAAATGCCAGTGTCCAGACAATAGCGGGCAATATGTCACACGCACGATCAGAACTGGATACTGTCGTGCGAGATGCTTCTGTGGCGAATGAACAGGCGGCTGCCCTGAGCCAATCCGCTATCGCAATGAACTCAGTCGTGGCCCTGATCCAAAGTATAGCCGGTCAGATCAATCTACTGGCGCTGAACGCCACCATTGAATCGGCCCGTGCAGGAGAGGCCGGGCGTGGGTTTGCGGTTGTCGCCAGTGAGGTTAAGACACTTGCGACACAGGCCTCTAGGGCGACAGAAACGATCAACAATGAGATCGCCCGGATACAAAGCGTCTCAAGCGATGTGGCTGGCACCCTCGGCTCGATCTCCGGAGCCATGGGGTCAGTGCTCGCGAGTGTGAATGCCGTATCGGACGCCATGCATACCCAGTCGCGTATGACTCAGGACATGACCACGCATCTCCACGAAGCCGCCTCTACGGTTCAGGAGATCAGTCAGAGTGTGGCTGTGGTTTCGGACTCAGTCGGACAGGTCAGTCAGGCCACAGATGCCGTCAAGACCGAGGTCGATCAACTGGTCGCCTAGCGCGTCTGCCTTACAGGGATTGCGTTCTCCGGCAGGCCTTGCGGGCCTCAAGCCGGGCCGGGGTCAGGGCGTGATCCAGTCGCCGCTTGTGCCGCTGGCTCGCGCCGACATAGGCGGGCGACGCCTGGTACGATGCCTCTGCTTCAGTCAGGCAGGCCGAAATGGCTTCGGATCGGTTTAGAGCGACGGGTTTCGTTGACGCACAACCGGCCAGAACAGTGGCCAGACCGGTGAGGAGCAAAGCAGAGAAGGCGGTGCGTGTCATTTTGAATACCTGCGTTCTTGATGGGCGCGCCATCGCAAAGCGCATGCCAGTCGTTTTGCAAAACTGTGTCCTTTGAAGCACTCTTTAGGCGCTTCTGCCAATCATTCCCACGCCTCACTTGCGAATGACTGTCAGACTAATTAACTGACAGTCAACGCCGATCTTTACAGGAATGACATAATGTCAGTTTGTGTTCCGTCTTCTCGTTCGCTTTTCGCCCTCGCTGTTTCCGGATTGGCACTTTTCAGTGCGCCGGCTTTAGCCCGAGCCGAGGGGGTGGCGCCCGCCGCGGAGCTTGAAGTGTCAACACCAGAAATTCTGGTTTTGGGGCACGGGCCGCAGCGGCTAAAAGTGGCTGGTTCCAGCCATGTTGTTGATTTTGCAGACCTCTCGCGGTCTCGCGTGCTGACGGTGAATGAAGCCTTGCGTCAGGTCCCGGGGATCTATGCCCGCGATGAAGAAGGTCTGGGTCTGCGTCCGAACATCGGTGTGCGGGGTCTGGCCCCGAGCCGCTCCACCAAGGTGCTACAGCTCGAAGATGGTCTGCCCCTGAGCTATGCCCCCTATACCGATAATGCCAGCTATTCGACTCCGCCGTTCCGTCGCTTTGTGCGGATCGAGACCCTCAAAGGGTCCAGCCAGGTCCGCTTTGGTCCCAATACCGTGGGCGGCGTCATCAACTTTATTACCCCGTCGGCACCTGAGACCTTTGGTGGCGACGTCTTTGTCGCAGGCGGCAGCCGAGGCTACCAGGAACTCGATCTGAAAGTCGGTGGCCCGGTATTTGGCGATTTGCGTGCCATTGGTCACGCCAACAGCACCCGCTCGGACGGTGTGCGCGACAACACGACCCTTAAGACCACGGATGTGTGGGGCAAGCTCGAAGGCAAGATTGCCGAAAACCATGCGGTATCGTTCCGTATGGGTCATGCCACCGAGGACAGCCAGCTGACCTATTCCGGCCTCACCGCGGCGGAATATGCGGTGGATCCGCGCCAGAACCCGTTCCGCAATGACAGCTTCAAAATCGAGCGCACCACGGCGGCCCTGACGCACAATTGGACCCTGTCCGACAGCCTGAGCCTGAAGACCTCGGCCTATAGCCTATGGTTCGACCGCGACTGGTGGCGGCAATCTTCGAACTCGGCCCAACGCCCGAACGACTCGAGCGATCCGACGTGTGGCGGCATGGCTAATCTCAACACCACTTGTGGCAACGAAGGGCGTCTGCGGGAATATAACACCTATGGTCTGGAGACCCGCCTGACCTGGACCGGCAACTTGCTCGGCGCGGATACCGTCATTGAGGCGGGTCTGCGTCACCAGCGCGAGCGTCAAAGCCGCCTGCAGCTCAATGGTGATCGCCCTAACGCACGCACTGCCGGGACTTCGGTCAACGCAGGTGTGCGCGAAAACAATCTGCGCTACGGCAAGGCCAATGCCGCCTTCGTCAGTGCGAGCCTGACCTGGGATCGACTGACTCTCACCCCCGGTGTGCGTTTCGAGCAGGTGGACTATACCCGCACCAACCGCATGAACAACACGACGGGCAAGACCGATATTTCCGAAGTCATTCCAGGTCTCGGCTTTTCCTGGGCGGTTAATGACAAGGCCTATGTCTATGGCGGGGTTCATCGGGGTTTTGCGCCGCCGCGCGCCGAAGACATCATCAGCGGCACGGGTGGGGTTGTCGATATCGACGCTGAGGAAAGTCTGAATTGGGAACTGGGCTACCGCAGCGCGGTCACGCCGGGCCTGTTCTGGGACATCAATGCCTTCCGCATGGACTTTGGCAATCAGGTCATCCCGGCCTCGGTGGCGGGCGGTGTCGGGGCAACCCTGACCAATGGCGGCAAGACCCGTCACCAGGGCGTTGAACTGGCCCTCAAGGGCTCGCTCAAGGACATGGGTGTCATCCAGGGGAATGACGTGTTCTTCCGCTCGGCCCTGACTTGGCTTCCTGAAGCGGAGTTTACAGGAATGCGTCGTTCATCGGTCAGCGGTTTTAGCGCGGTCTCGGTCTCGGGCAACCGCTTGCCCTATGCGCCGG
>DAITMY010000136.1:0-6600 GCA_036834925.1 Asticcacaulis sp. | reverse complement strand
CGCCGCCAGCGCCGCCGAGGCCGATGAGCTGAGCGCCCGCCTTGACGAGTTGGACCGGCTCGATGCCAAGCCCGGCGAGGAACTGGCTCTGGCCGGGGAACGGGCCCTGCTCGGGGCCTCCGAAGCCGCGCTGGAGGATCTCAAGGAAGCCCGGGACTCGATTGGGGGCGACCAGTTGTCCCAGCGTCTCGCCAAGGCCTTCCGCGCCCTCGATCATGCCCGCACCCGCGCCCGTCAGGCCGGGGCCGAGGAGGGGCATCCGGTGCTGTCGCGTCTCAACCATGCCGCCGAAGCCCTGGATCGCACGCTGGTGGAGGCCGAAGAGGCGCTATCGGCCATTGATGGGGCGGCGGACGCGCTCGACATCGAGCCGGGCAAGCTCGACCGGGTCGAAGAACGCCTGTTCGCCCTGCGGGCCTTGGCGCGCAAACTCAATGTCCTGACTGATGACCTGCCTAAGGAACGCGTGCGGATTGCCGGTCTGTTACGCCTGATCGAAGACTCGGACGCGGCCCTCAAGGCGGCGGATCAGGCCGTGGCCGAGGCGCGACGGGCCTGTGTCGCCGCCGCGGCGGCCCTGACCGAGGCCCGGGCCGAGGCGGGCGCGCGTCTGGCGGCGGCGGTGATGGCGGAACTGGGGCCGCTCAAGCTCGACAAGGCCCGGTTCCGGGTCGCGTTCGAAGCCTTGCCCGAAGATCGCTGGACCGGCGAGGGGGCGGAACGGATCGCCTTTGAGGTCATGACCAACCCCGGTGCGCCCTGGGGCGGCCTGGCCGTGATCGCTTCGGGTGGGGAGCTGGCCCGCTTTGCGCTCGCCCTCAAGGCGGCTCTGGCCGGACAAGCCGGGGCAGGCGGCAGTGCCCCGGTGATGATCTTCGACGAGGTGGACCAAGGGGTCGGCGGGGCTGTGGCCGATGCCGTGGGTCTGCGCCTGCGACGCCTTTCCGACGCCGCTCAGGTGCTGGTGGTGACCCATTCGCCCCAGGTGGCGGCGCGCGGCCATGCCCATTGGAAGGTCACCAAGTCCGAAACCGAGGCCGGGATGCGCACGCGGGTGGATATCCTCAGTGAGGCCGAACGCGAAACCGAGCTCGCCCGCATGCTGTCTGGGGCCGAAGTCACCGACGCCGCCCGCGCCGCCGCCCGCGCCCTGATCGGGGTCTGAGTGTGGGCCTGAGTGTGGGCCTGAGTGTGGTGCTGACCCACCGTGCCGCCTTCGGGGCCTCTTCCCATCGCCGGACAGGGCGGTAAGGTCGGCCCATGACCTTCGAATCGTCTCTCTTTTCCACGCCTCTGCCCACCGATCTGATTGCGGCTCTGGATCTGCATGGCCGCCTGCAGTCCGAGATCGCGCGCCACCGCGCCCTCTATTACCAAGAGGCGGCGCCTGAGCTGTCCGATGCCGATTATGATGCGCTGGAAGCGCGGCTGAAGGCGCTGGAGGCGGCCTTTCCGTCGCTGGCCACACCCGATAGCCCAAGCCAGACCGTCGGGGCCACACCGTCGGAAAAATTCGCCCCGGTCCCCCATGGCGTGCCGATGCTGTCGCTCGACAATGCCTTTAGCGATGCCGATGTGACCGAATTCGAGGCCCGGGTGCGGCGGTTCTTGCGTTTCGAGGGACCCTTGCTGTTCATGGCCGAGCCCAAGATCGACGGGGTGTCCGCCAGCCTGCGCTATGAGCATGGGCGGCTGGTGCGCGGGGCCACGCGGGGCGATGGCCGCACCGGCGAGGACATCACCGAAAACCTGCGCACCCTTGCGGATATCCCCGATCAGCTCGCAGGCGGACCGCATCCGGCGGTGATCGAGATCCGGGGCGAGGTCTATATCCCCAACGCCGCCTTTGCCGCCATGAATGCCGAAGCGGCCGCCAGCGGCGACAAGGTGTTTGCCAATCCCCGTAACGCCGCCTCGGGGGCGCTGCGCCAGCTTGATGCCACGGTCACGGCCCGCCGCCCCTTGCGGTTTTTCGCCTATACGTGGGGGCTGGTCGAGTGGGGCGAGGCGACGCCCTTTGCCAGCCAAAGCGCGGCGCTAGAGGCCTTTGCCGCCTGGGGCTTGCCGGTCAATCCGCGCGCGCGCCGCGTCGAGGGGGCTAAAGGCCTGCTTGAGGTCTATTCGGGCCTGCAACGGGACCGGGCCGACCTTGGTTATGACATCGACGGCGTCGTCTATAAGGTCGATGACACCGGCCTCCAGACCCGGCTGGGCTTTGTTGCCCGCAGCCCGCGCTGGGCCATCGCCCACAAGTTTCCCGCCGAACAGGCCGTAACCCGCCTCGAAGCCATTGATATCCAGGTGGGGCGCACCGGCACCCTGACCCCTGTCGCGCGCCTGACCCCGATCAGCGTCGGCGGGGTCGTCGTCACCAATGCCACCTTGCACAATGCCGATGAAATCGCCCGCAAGGATATCCGCGTCGGCGACAAGGTGGTGATCCAGCGCGCCGGGGACGTGATCCCCCAGGTGGTGGCCAGCCTGCCCGAAGCGCGGGGCCCCGACAGTGTGCCGTTCGACTTTCCCCACGTCTGCCCCTGTCCCGTGCAAAGCCCGGTCGAGCGCGAAACCACGGCCTCGGGGGCAGAGACCGTGGCCCGCCGCTGTACTGGCGAAATGGCCTGTCCCTATCAGCGCATCGAGCACCTGAAGCATTTCGTCAGCCGCAAGGCCTTTGACATCGAAGGTCTGGGCGAGAAACAGCTCGAAGCCTTTTTTATCGACGCACTGGTGCGCGAACCGGCGGATCTGTTCACCTTGGCGGCCCGCGATGCCGAAAACCTGAAAAAACTCAAGGACCGCGAGGGCTTTGGGGCTTTGAGCGTGCGCAACCTGTTCGAGGCCATCGCGGCGCGCCGGACGATTGCGCTCGAACGTTTTATCTACGCCCTGGGGATCCGCCACGTGGGTGAAACCACGGCCCGGATCCTCGCCCGGGGCTATGGCACGCTGGACGCCTTCATGGCCATGGTACGGGGGCTGGTGGCTCACGAAGAGGGGGTGGTGGCCGACCTGATCCGGATGGACCAGATCGGGCCGACGGTGGCCGAGGCCTTGCGCGGCTATTTCCGCGAGCCGCAAAATGCCGCCGCCGTGGACCGTTTGCTCAGCCACATTACGGTCACTGATGCCGAGGCTCCGGCCACCGACAGCCCGGTGGCGGGCTTGACGGTGGTCTTTACCGGCACGTTGGAAACCCTGACTCGCGACGAAGCCAAGGCCCGGGCCGAAGCCTTGGGGGCCAAGGTCGCCAGCAGCATTTCGAAAAAGACCGACATCCTGATCGCCGGACCGGGGGCGGGATCTAAGCTGAAAAAGGCGGAGGAGCTGGGGGTCCGTACCGTCACCGAGGCGGAGTGGCTGGCGCTGATCGGCGCTGCCTAAGGCCGCAATGCGGTGCGTTTTTATTCTGGATCTGCTCTTGATGCGGTTACGGTTTGACCTATCTGCAAAGCATTGTTTCCGACGATAAAGGCGCACCGATGACCGCTTCTGCTGCTTCGACCCAGGCCCTGTTCCGGCCCTTTACGCACAAGGGCTTAAGCCTGCCCAACCGGGTGGTGATGGCACCCATGACCCGGGTGATGTCGCCGGGGGGCGTGCCGGATGCCGCTGTGGCCGGTTACTATGCGCGCCGCGCGCGGGGCGGCGTAGGGCTGATCCTGACCGAAGGCACGGTGATTGAGCGTCCGGCCTCCAAGAACGAAGCCAATATCCCGAACTTCTATGGCGCGGCCCTCGACGGTTGGGCCGAGGTGGTCAAGGCAGTGCACGCCGAGGGCGGCCAAGTCGCGCCCCAGATCTGGCACACGGGTTCGGTGCCGGGCCGTGATGCCGCCTATCGCCCGCAACCGGTGGACAGTCCCTCGGGGCTGGGCCGTGATGGCGTGCCGGGTAAGTTTGCGCCGATGAGCGATGCGGACATTGCCGATACCATCGACGCCTTTGGTCGCGCCGCCGGTGCCGCCAAGGCGCTGGGCTTTGATGCTTTGGAGCTGCACGGCGCTCATGGCTATCTGATCGACCAATTCTTCTGGGGCCACACCAACCAGCGCACTGATCGCTGGGGCGGTCAGACCCTGGGCGAGCGCACCCGCTTTGCCGTCGAAATCCTAAAGGCTGCCCGCGCCGCCGTGGGGCCGGATTTCCCAATCCTGATCCGCTTGTCGCAATGGAAGGGCGCGGACTATACCGCCCGCATGGCCCTTACGCCTGCCGAGATGGACAGCTGGCTGGCGCCACTGGCCGAAGCCGGGGCCGATCTCTTCCATTGCTCCCAGCGCCGGTTCTGGGAACCGGAATTCGAGGGCTCGGATCTGAATTTTGCCGGGTGGGCGCGCAAGCTCACCGGCAAGCCGACCATCACCGTGGGTTCCGTCGGGCTGAACGACGAATTCTTGGGGTCCTTCAGCGGCCAGGGCGCTGGGGTGGCCTCGCTTGATGCCCTGTTGCGCCGTCTGGAGGCGGACGAGTTTGATCTGGTGGCTGTGGGCCGGGCACTGTTGTCCGATCCCGAATGGCTGGCCAAGATCCGCGACGGCCGCCACGACGCGCTCAAGCCGTTTGAGGCTGCGGACCTGATGGTCTTATCCTAAGCCTAAGTTCCTTTAAGCCGAGGCGGTCTGGGCCGGAACGCCCGGCTGGACCGCTTGAGTGCCCGGAGGCGGCGGGGTTTCCAGTGCCTTGACCAGACTGCGAGCACGGCGGATCACAGGATCCAACGCCGGGGGCAAGTCGGTTTCCTCATGGCTGAGTTCCGCCAAGGCCTTGGCCAGGCGCAACAGCTTCGGGGCCGAGGCGATCAGTCGCGCCTGCATTTCGATCAGGGTCGGATCCCGGTCATACTCCGCCCCCGGTACCCGCCAGCCGCCCCAGTCATTGGGATCGGTCACGACTACGGGATAGGTTCCAGGGACCGGGTGGTGCGGGCAGTCTTCCGGCGCTTGCCACTTGTTTCGCGCCCGCATCAACCGCCAGCTCATATCGCCCAGCTCGCGGTCCTCGTGCAGATCGTCTTCGGCCTTTAGCTCCGAGGCCAGAAACTCGCGCCCAAGGCCGCAGTCGTAGGTAATGCGGACCGGCTCATCAAAGCCCTTGGCCCAGACCGGGACCACTCGGTCGATGGTGGCCCAGGTCCCTACCGGGTCAACCCAGACTTTTTGCAACCGGTGAAACTGTGCCTTTGCCATACGCCACCCCAGTCCGCTTCAGCCACGTGCCTGCGCGTCAGCCTTAAGACCTAAATCCTAAGCTTCAGAATCCCGTTAAAAAACAGGCTTAACGCGCCTTAATGCGGGCTAATTTATTGCAAACCTTGCGACTTGCAGGCCTCCAGCGTCCGCAAGAAGGGGTAGCGGTTGTGGTCACTGTCGCGAAACTTCCACGGGAACAGGATCCGCTGGGGCAGGGTGGCCATCAGTTCTGTACTGCTGTTGAAAAGATAGCGTGTGCTGAAATTCAGGCACATATCCTTGGGCAACTTGGTGCCAGCGCTTAAGGTGCTCAGGCTGGTGACGGGGTCGAGCACGCGCGGGCGGGTTTTGGGGCTCACGAGTGGCTCGGCGCGCGCTAGGCGTGTTTCCAGATCCTTGCGGGCCAGGGTCATGCCGACAAAGCGCTCGGCGGTGGTCGGGTGGGTCGTGGCGACAAAGATCGACTGGGGATGTTCCACCGCCATGCGACGCCAGAAATCTTCGATCCCGGCAATGCTGTATCCGGCGTTGTGAACATAGTAGGTCGCCACAAAATCCGCCTCGGTCTCGAAGGAGGGCGAGGCGAAATTCAAACCCGCCCGACCCCACATGTCGGTAAACGCGCCTTCAGTTTGCCAACCGACCAATCCCGCTGCGACATCCGCCATGAGGCCACTGACGGCCCCGATCAAGGCGTTGTGATCCTTTGCATCGACATGGCTGAGGGTGTTGTGGGCCAGTTCATGGCTGATGACGAGCGCCAGATCCTCATCCCGACTGGCGAGGCGCATTAGGCCGAGATTGACATAAATGCCCTTGCCGTCGGTATAGGCGTTTAGCCCGGCATCCTGTTGCAGATCCAACGGATAATCACACATGGCCCGGGGCCGCAGGGTCACAGAAAGTTCTTCGTCCCCTCGGGCCACCTTGAGGGTCACGGGTCGGGTCCCGGCCTCGCTGTCGCGCCAAGCCAAATTTTGGAAATGGCGTAGTGGCGTCAAGGCTTTGTCTTTGTGGATTTTCTTGTCTTTATCCGTCGGAATAATGCTGGTTCCCTCAAGGCTGAGGATCTCATCGCCGGGGCGGAGGGGGCTTGACCCATCGTCTGGGACCGCCGTGACCTGAGGCAGGTCACTCAGCCCGCCATAGGTGGCCGCTGCGGCGCGCAACGGCGCTGGATAGTCATAGATGCTGCTCAGTATGACGCCTTCAAAACCCGCTGTTGTCCGTCCACAATCGGGCGCATTGGCGATCAGGACCCTTTGGCCGACCCGTTGTAAGCGGCTGAGTTGGTCTTGACGCAGTTTGACGGCGAGGGCGGCTTGTTTCTGGGCTTCAGCAAGGGCAAGAGCCGGATCGGTCCGTGGCGGAAGGGTCCCGGGGGTGGTGCACGCCCCAAGGCTCAGGC
>DAITMY010000135.1:0-6609 GCA_036834925.1 Asticcacaulis sp. | reverse complement strand
GGTATAGTCCGAACGGTTCACACCATTGCTATCGAGGACATTGCTGCCGAAAGTACCAGCCTGAGTGAACAGGACGTCCGTGATGTCCTTGTAGAACAGGCCGACCGAGACGAAGCCCGACGGACGGTACCATTCGAGATAGGCGTCGATACCGACTTGCTTTTCCGGCTTGGCGTTCGGGTTGCCGCCCGAGACGGTGCGGCCCGAGTCGCTGAAGGTGAAGTTCGGACGCAGATCGTCATAGTCTGGACGCGAGGCCGAGGTGGTCAGGCCAAAGCGGGCCTTCAGCTCGCTGGTCACATCCCAGTTCAGGTGAACGCTCGGATAAACGAGGGTGTCGCTGCTGCTGGTTTCGATGAAACGGCTCAGGTTCGACGACCAGGCGCGACCAGCGTTCTCGATCTTTTCAACGCGGGCCCCATAGACGACGTTGCCGAAGTCAAGCTCAGTTGTCGCCATCAGATAACCGGCGGCGATTTTTTCATTGATCGACCAGTAGTTAGTGGTGGCTTCGCCGGGCTGATACTTGGCGATACCTTTGTCGAGCAGGTTATTGACATAATCCTGAACAAAACCATCGCGTGAATAGCGATAGGTAAAGCCCAGCTGCTGCTTGCCACGATAGGGCTTATCGCTGGCAAACGAGCCCCAAGTCGGGAGTGCCAGGCCTGCAGCGGTCAGATCCGCAGGCGTGGCCGTGAAGACTTCGACTTCGTTCTTCTTGTCGCGGTCGGTATAGAGGAAGCCAAAGGCCACCTTGGTCGAACGACCGAACAGGTCGGTGTCCCGGGCAAAGTCAACCTTGGCCGTCCAGGCCGAGGTCAGCTCGCCACCGGTCTCGCGACCGATGCTCTGCAGCGGCAAGGCAAACTCTTCGGCGTTGACCACCTGAGCGCCTTGGGTACGGGCCGAAGACGTCCCGCCCGTGCGGAAGAGACGTACGATGTTGGCATCCGGGTTACGGAAGTCATATTGCGCGGTCGGGCGATCCAGGAAGTTAGACGGGCTCTGGAAGGCGGCCGTTACCGGGGTATCGGCGCCGTTCGAAGCCATGGCGTAGTTCAGGCGCCAGTTAACATCGAAGCCCATCCACTTGTGCTCACCACCGAAGGTGACGTGGGCGAGGCTTTCGACCGAGTCGCGATAGTCGATCCGACCGTTCAGACGCGCCCCATAGGACAGGCCAAACTTCGGATCGTTGCCGTTGATGTAGCCAGGCTCGGTGTATCGTACACCGGCGGCATTGGTGCCCTGGTCGAGACGGACGATCCAGTTGTCGCGCAGCTCGTCGTCACGGAACTGCATGCCGACCAGCGAGGCGAACACGGTGTTGTCATTGTCGATCTTGTAGTCACCGCGCAGCGACAACGAGCTGTTGTGACGGACCAGACGATAGTTCTTGTATTCAAACTCACGGGCGAAACGCTTGGACACGTTCGTGGTGTTGGTCAGGTACGGATCGGTTTCCCAGTTTTCCGTCGCCATGTTGCGGCGATAATAGGACGCCTGAGCCACGAGGCCCAGCTTGCCGTCCATGAAGATGTTCGAATAGACGAAGTTGGTGTCGATCTCTTCACCACCGCCCAGCGACACGATACCGTAACCGGCCTTACCGGTGATCTTCTGGCCTTTATAGTCAAAGGCGCGGCGCGTGCGAACATCGATGTTCCCGGCAACCGTATCGCCCGAC
The DNA here is from genome assembly GCA_036834925.1 of Asticcacaulis sp. Lineage (GTDB taxonomy): Bacteria > Pseudomonadota > Alphaproteobacteria > Caulobacterales > Caulobacteraceae > Asticcacaulis. Next base: position 4,919 of record DAITMY010000135.1, on the reverse strand, counting down.
ATGTTCGGGGTCAGGGCCTTGCTGATGGTCAGGCGCGATGCAATCGCCGACGGGATGTTATCGAGACGGGTGTCACGGCCTTCCGCCGAAACCACGCCGACGCCGTCGAAGGAAATGGTCGCCCATTTACGCGGCATGCCGCGCAGGTTGACGTAACGGGCCTGCCCTTGGTCACGCTCAAGCGCCACGCCCGGCAGACGACCGATGGCGAAGGCCACGTTTTGGTCCGGCAGATCGCCGATGGTGTCCGCCGACAGCACGCTGACGATCGAGTCCGACCGGCGCTGTTCTTGAAGGGCGGCGGCGTCCGATTCCGCCAGCGGGCGGCGGGCCTTGACCGTCACGGTCTCGACGTTGTCAGTCTTGTTGGCCTCTTGAGCCATCACCGGCGTGGTCACGCCCAGCGCAACCCCGGCCAGCAGCATCGCGCGTAGCAGCGACGGTTTCATCTCGCTCATGGTATCCCCATTCCATAGCCGCCCCGGACAAACATTGCCGGAGACTTAATAGCGTTGCGTTAGAGGCGGATAGTGACAGGGCAGCGACGTCAGCATTGCAGTTCTGTGACACACCGCACGCAAGGCACATCCAGACGCATTTTTGCCACAGTTGCACACAGCCTATAAGGCAGCTTTTCCGGCACACAAACTCCGCTCGCAGAAGACGCATGGCGTGATCGGGCATGACCCGTATGTGAAGATCTCGTTAAGCGCTTTACAGACCCAAAGCGTCCCGGCAAAACCGGGACGCTTTTCCTTACTCTGGAGCCGCCCGTGACATCCTTGCTCAAGCTGACAACGGCCCTCGTGCTGATCGTGTCCAGCCAAACAGCCCTGGCCCATTCGGTGCTGGCCCAGACTCCCGCGAAAATACAGACACCCGCCAAGGCTCCAGCGGTGGCCCCAGCGACGACCCCTGCGGCGGCAACGCCGGTTGCGGTCAGCCCGGACCTGCCCCGCTCTCCCGGTCTGCCCTTTGGGGTACGCGCCCTTCCTGACCGGATCGTCCTCAGCCCGGGCGCAGATCCGGCACGCGCCATGGGCGTAGCCTTCCGGACCAATACCCAGCAAGTCGTTGCCGAAGCCCAGATCACCGAAGCGGTGGACAGCCCGACACTAGAGCGCCGGGCCCGCCTCGTAACCGGCACCACCGCGCCGCTCAACAGCGCGAACGGGGCCGCGCACTATCATCAAGTGCGGTTTGATAATCTGACGCCCGACACGGTCTATGCCTATCGCGTACGCGGCAGCGGCGGCTGGAGTGAGTGGTTCCAGTTCCGTACGGCCTCAGCTACGCCCGAGGCGTTCCGCGTCCTCTATTTCGGCGACACACAAAACAGCATCCTGTCGCTCGGGGCGCGGGCCATCCGCCAAGGCTTTGCCGAAGGCCGGATCGATCTGGCGGTCCATGCCGGGGATCTTGTTGCCCTGCGCGATGAACTTAACCATGATGACGAATGGGGCGAGTGGACGGCGACGGGCGGCTATAACTTTGCCATGATCCCCCAGGCTCCGGCCCCGGGCAATCATGAGTATGTCGATGCCCTGTCCCCGGACGGCACCGAAACCCGGGTTCTGGGCGATCACTGGCCGCTGCAATTTGCCTTGCCTGCCAATGGTGCACCGGGCGCAGAGAAAACCACCTATTTCATCGATTATCAGGGCACGCGACTGATCATTCTCGATGGAACCTCGGCTCTGGACCTCGGGACCTTGGACCAACAAACCCGCTGGCTCGAGTCCACCCTGAAATCCAGCAAAGGTCACTGGACCTTAGTGCTGTTTCACCAGCCGATCTTCACCTGTGCCCGTCCCAATGACACCGAGCGCCTGAAAGCCCGATGGAAGCCTCTGTTTGACCGTTATAATGTCGATCTGGTTCTTCAGGGCCATGATCATTGCTATAGCCGTTTGACGGATCCAGCGGGCCGCGACGCTGCCAGGGCCGCACAGGCAGCCGCAAAGCCTCAAGGGCCGATCTATATGGTCTCGGTGACAGGCTCTAAAATGTATGGCCTCAATGATCGCGCCCATACCCAGCCAGACAAGATCGCCGAGGACACCAGCCTCTATCAGGTAGCGGATGTCACCCCGCAAAAGCTGACCCTGCGCACCTATACAGCCAGCGGCAAGCTCTATGACGGCTTTCACCTCGTGCGCTCGGATAAGGGGCAAAAGTCAGTTTTATCGCTGGACGAACCCACCCTGCTGACCCGTCATTGCACGCTCGCGGCGGATGGCACCCGGACCGGTCCCGATGGCGGCGCATGTACGGCCCGCCTCAAGGACTAGGCACGCCTACAGGGCCACAACGCGTACCGGTTTCGTTTATTTTTTTCGGCGTTTTGGCTTCCGATTTAGGCAATTGGGCTTATGTGTGAGCCAAGCTGACACCGCTTGATTGAACTGGCTCTGAGGAGAGACCCATGCTGGACCTGCCCCGTAATGCCGAAGGGGGCTTTGCCCTTCCGCCGCTGCGCTATGCCAACGACGCCCTGGACCCGGTTGTGGATGCCCGCACCGTCGAAATCCATTGGGGCAAGCATACCCATGCCTATCTCAACAACCTGAACGCCGCGCTCGACAAGGCCCCGGAGTTCAAGGCCATGAGCCTGCAACAGATTCTGGCCAACCTCGACAAGGCCCCGGCCGATGTGAAAACCGCCCTGACCAACAATGGCGGCGGCGTGTCCAACCACGTCATGTATTGGGACGTCATGGGCCCCAACGGCGGTGCCCCGTCGGGCGCGCTGCTGGCTGCGATCGAAGAGGCCTTTGGCGATGTTGAGACCTTTAAGACCAAGTTCGACGAAGCGGGCGTGAAGCAGTTTGGCTCGGGCTGGGTCAATCTGGTGATCGGCGATGACGGGCGCCTGACGCTCGAAGGCCGCCTGAACCAGGACACCCCCCTCACCCATGGGCGCTCGATCATCCTCGGCAACGATGTGTGGGAACACGCCTACTATCTGGTCTATCAGAACCGCCGTCCGGACTATCTGAAGTCCTGGTGGGACATCGTTGACTGGGCTCACGTCGGCAAGCGCTTTGACATGATCAAGGCCGGTCAGATTATTCTGTAATCGACTTTTGCGGACAGGCCGTTCCCGCAACCGGCTTCGCCGAGACGGCCTGTCCGCCTTCCTCGCCTCAATCCGAGACCTGAGAGACCTGAACACAGGCCCAGTATCGGATGGATCCCTCGCCTTCTGTTCTGCGTCCCTCTGGGCGCCTGTTTTTTGTGTGTGAGTGAACTTGTGATTACCCGAGCGCTAGAGAAGCCCGTGCGCACCAGCCTGATCGACCTTGTTTTCCCCGGTGATACCAACCACCACGGCACCCTGTTCGGGGGCACCGCCCTGGCTCATATGGATAAGGTTGCTTTTATCACCGCCGCCCGCCACGGCCATGTGGGCTTTGTCACCGCCTCGTGCGAGCGCATCGACTTCAAGGCTCCGGTGTTTTTGGGCCAGCTGACCGAAGCGGTGGGGACCGTCGAGCGGGTCGGACGCACCTCTATGGGCGTGCGGGTCGAGCTCTATGCCGAAGACCTGCTCAGCGGCGAGCGTCATCTCTGCACCCAGGGCCTCTTTAATATGGTGGCGATCCGGCCCAAGGATCAGCCGGACTATGTGCTGCCGCCCCTGCCCGACCTCACCGAGGAACCGGCCGAAGCCGGACCGCCGGTGCTGCGCATGGTCGAACTGGTGTTGCCGGGCATGACCAACGCTACCAAAACCCTATACGGGGGCCACGCCTTGTCGATGATGGGCAAGGCCGCCACGATTGCCGCCAGCCGCCATTGCCGCGCGGCGGTGCTGATGGCGTCGTCGCGCCAGATGGATTTCGACGGCCCGATCCACGAGGGCGAGGCCGCCGAGCTTGTGGCCCGTGTTCGCCAGGTTGGGCGATCGTCCATGACCATCCAGGTCGAGCTGTGGGGCGAGGCGCTCTTGAGCGGGGCGCGGCGGCGCTGCGCCGAAGGGGAATTTGTGATGGTGGCGGTGGACGACGCCAACCGCCCGGTCAAGGTCCCGCCGCTCTACCCCTAAGTCAAACACGAAAAAGGCCAGCGTCGCAGCTGGCCTTTTGAATTTGCAGCTTGCCGTGGCGGTTAGCCCCCGACGGCTAGGAATCCCGGATTGAGGAAGCCCTTGTCAGCCTTGCCATAGGTCAAGGTGGCATTACCCTCGACAAGCACGCGTCCCCCGGCCGCCCGCAACAGCGCATCGGCGGCGGCGGTATCCCATTCCTTGGTCGGTCCCGGACGCGGATAGGCGTCAGCCCGGCCCTCGGCGATAAGACAAAATTTGATCGAGCTGTCCATCGCCTGCCAATGCGGGCAACCACAGCGGGCCGCCTGACGCGTGGCGTCAGCATCGGTCAGGGTGTGGCTGACCAACGCCAGCCCTTGGCCGGCGGGCATGGTGCGGACCTTGATTTCGTGCCCGTCGCGCTCTCCAAAGCGACGACGCAGCGCCTTGCCCCCATGGGTAAACCACGTCAGGCCCGTGGCCGGAGCCACCACCACACCAGCCACCGGCACGCCATTATGAATAAGGCCAATGTTGACCGTAAAGCTTTCGGCTCCGCGCACAAAACCACGCGTTCCATCAAGCGGATCGACCAAGAAAAACTGTGCCGGAACCCCGTCTGGCAGTCCGTCTTGTTCTGCGGCCTCTTCGGAGATGACCAGCACACCGGGAAACGCTTCGGCCAGACGCTCTAGAATGAGCGCTTCAGCCGCCTTGTCCGCCTCCGTAACCGGGCTGTCGTCGGATTTGGTCCCGACGCTAAGGTCCGAGCGCCAAAACGGCAGAATCACCTTGGCCGCAGCCTCAGCAATGTCGGCGAGGGTCTGGCCAATGTCGGCCGGGTTCAGCAGGGCAATTGATTCAGTCTGGGTCACGAGCGATCTATAGA